>NZ_BTPT01000004.1:0-193167 GCF_054408565.1 Vallitalea sediminicola | reverse complement strand
TATGCAACTGTCAAAGACCCGGGAAGTTGCCCTGAGACAAAGATCAGTCCAGCCCCTGCCGTTCCTTGAGAATATGGACCTATAGCCTTTGGAGCATTATTTGTAGCAATTATTTCTTTCATTTATTTACCTCCCTATACCAAAAATGTATTTCATGTTTTTTATCATGATAATATTATTTTATCACCGCTATAATTTTTAGTCAACGAATTTAATAATTTTTTATCATTATTAACACTTATATAATGATTTTTTATCTCATTGCATTTTTTTTATTATTATGATAATCTATTTTATATATCAATAACTCAACTTTCCCACTTCAATAATCTATGCAGGTAAGCTAATTAAAAGGCTTTGCAGAATAAAAATATAGGTGTTTCTTCTATCTTTTTAATCTGCGAACCAAATCTATAACCCTTAATTTACCTGCATTAAATTAAAGGTGGGAAAGTTGAGTAAATAAGATTAATAACCAATAGGTATTTTGATGATTTAATCTATATAAGTATTTGTTGATAATTATAACAAAGCTCCAAAATATTTAAAGTAGGTGAAATTATGGATAAGAATACATTAAGACAATATACTAGTCTCGTAAATTTCTTAGGTGAAACTCTAGGTCCTGATTACGAAGTTGCATTACATGATATACAATCAGATTCAAAGTCTATTGTTGCCATAGCTAACGGTCATATTAGCGGAAGAAGTGTGGGTGCACCAATGACCAACTTAGGGCTTGAGATCATAGCAAATAAAGAATATATGAGTAATGATTATAAAATAAATTATAATGGTGTTTCTAAAGATCAGCGATTATTACGTTCCTCTACATTTTTTATAAAAAATGATAGTGAAGAACTTATTGGTATGCTGTGCATTAATTTTGATGATAGTAGATATACAGAAATCAGTGATAAAATATTACAACTGTGTCATCCAGATAAATTGATTGAACAAAATAGCAGGTATAATTCAGTTGATTCTATGGTAGAGGATAGCTCAGAGACATTTTCTGAATCTATTGAAGAAGTGACTGATACTGTTTTAAATAAAGTCCTTATGGATACTAATATCCCTGTAGATCGTCTAACTCAAGAGGAAAGATTACAAATAGTAGCTATTCTAGACCAAAAGGGTGTTTTTATGCTAAAAGGTGCAGTTAGTACAGTTGCTAATAAATTATCTTGTTCAGAACCTAGTATATATAGGTATCTTGCTAAGATAAACAAGAAAAATAATTCTATCTAAGTGTAATTATAAATTATTAACTCAACTTTCCCACTTCAATATTCTATGCAGGTAAGCTAATTAAAAGGTTTTGCGCAATAAAAATATAGGTGTTTCTTCTATCTTTTTATTCTGCGAACCAAACCTATAACCCTTAATTACCTGCATTAAATTAAAGGTGGGAAAGTTGAGTTATTAAAAACTCTAGTTACAATATTATCTGTAGTATTACTCTTGAAATTTATCTATATCTGATTCAGTAAATATTCTAATATTATTCTTAGTTAATAGTTCAGCAGTTAACCCTTCACCTTTTATACGTTTACCTGAAAATGTTCCATCATAAATCAGTCCATATCCACATGAGGGACTTCTTGACTGTAGGATTGCTTCACTAATATCTCTAGTTCTACAGATTTCTAATGTCTTGACTGCACCTTTTTTATACTCCTCAGTGAAATCTTTACCATCTGTACTCATTACCTTTTTATTTCCATCATCATCTATAATAATTTCACAACAAGCTCTAGGAATTGGTAATTTAGCCAATTGCTCTGGACAAACAGCAATAGCTTTACCTTCCTTCACCATCTTTTTTATAGTCTCATTCTCGGTATTTCCACCATCATATCTACAATTAATACCCGCCAAACAAGCACTTACCAAGTACATAAATGTCATCTCCTATTTTATATTCATTATAATATTATTAAATATTATCAGATTATAAAACATATTGCAATATAGTTACTTGGATATTATCTCTACACCATCTTCCGTCACAAGAATAGTATGTTCCCATTGTGCAGAAAGCGATCCATCAGCTGTTAATACAGTCCAACCATCAGCTTCATCTATAAATATTTCATTGCTTCCACTATTTATCATAGGTTCAATTGTAAATACCATACCTGGTACTAACACCATACCAGTTCCTTTTTTCCCTACATGAGATACAAAAGGTTCTTCATGAATATCTAATCCAACACCATGACCTCCAAACTCTCTAACTACCGAATATCCATTGCTTTCCGCATGATTTTGTACTGCTTCAGCTATATCCCCTAAAAAGCTCTTCCAAGGTTTTACTTCCTCTATTCCTTTTTTCAAACACTCTCTTGCTACATCAACAATTTTCTTAGCCTCTTCACTTACCTTACCAATTTCAAACATTCTAGATGCATCAGCGAAGTATCCATTAAGTATAGTGGTTGAATCCACATTAATGATATCTCCTTTTATTAAAATTCTGTCTTTGTCGGGTATACCATGACAAACCACATCATTAATTGACGTACAAATGCTTTTGGGGAAACCATCGTAATTCAGTGTCGCAGGTATCCCTCCATGAGATGCTATATAATCATTAGCTAATATATCTATTTCTTCCGTACTCATACCTTCTCTTATATTCTCACCAATCAAATCCAATAGACCATTATTAATTTTAGCACTTTCTCTTATCCCAATAATTTGTTCTTTGTTTTTAATCAAATCCCTTGTAGGAACTTCATAACCTTGCTCAGCCAATTTTTCAAGTTTTTCATCAAAATTCATATGGCACCTTTTATATTTCAATCCACTGCCACACCAACATTTATCATTTCTATTTAAAATCATATATATTCTCCACCTTGTATAATCTATTTGATATATCCACCATTAAAAACACATTCATATATTTTAATATCATTAAAAAATATCTCTTCATACCCTTGAAACCATTGGAATTCTCCATTAACGATACAATGGTATTTATATTGACCATTTTGATATACCATTGGTCCACGATATGGATGTTCTTTAGTAACTAACGCTAGTGCCTCTTTCAAGAAACCTTCTGAAAAGCCTTCACCAATTATTCTTCCATTATAATTCATTCCCCAAATTGGATTATCATCTTTCCTTAATAATTCTTCTCCTAAGAATTGCTCTCTACCATGATATTTATTGATATATTTAAAATCCCCTTCAGAATATTGCATATCATATGCATTATTCACGGAATTTTTATCTTCAATACTTTTGTCTTTATGTATAGATTTTTTTGCTCTACATAAAACTTGAATTATATCCTCGTTATTATAATCTTGCTTATTATCTGCTATACACAAACGGCAATTTTCATCATAATCATTTACTAATTTATCAATACTTACCTTAAAAAGTTCACTCAATAAAATTAATCTAGCAAGATCCGGATATGACTGTCCAACTTCCCATTTTGCAACTGCTTGCCTTGAAATCCCAATCATCTCAGCTAATTTTTCTTGTGATAATCCTTTTTCTTTCCTCAATTTCTGTAATTGTTTTTGAAAACTCATAGTCCTCACCTCTTATACAAACATTATACTAATAAAATGAAAATATTTCTACCAATCAAACATAACATTTTGACAACCAACAGTTGCTTTTACTCTTTTATCAATTCATTTGCTAATCTATATATAACATTACCACCTTACTGGGCGCACCAAAAAAGAGGTCTTTCACCGTTACAAGCGAAAGACCCCCTTTGAATTACTTTATATAAACTTAGACACCTTAAACTCTTTATAACTCCATAATTTCTATACGCTGATTAATCTTATCAACCAAATCACCTGGATACTTAATAAACTCAAGTATCTTAATTGCATTACGTGTAGAAGTAATTCCTTCATGGATTTTGTAATCAAATTCCAGTGAATCCTTAGTTACATTTTCTGTGAAATAATAAAATGCATAATCATTCAATTCAGGTAGAATCTGCAAATCATGAGTTGCCACTAATGTCTTAGTATTAGCTGTAGCTAATAGGTTTAATATTTCCATAGATGCTGCAAGACGTTCCAATGGATTAGTTCCTTTGAATATCTCATCTATAAGTATTAACAATGGGCTGTCATCATTACATGAATCAACCATTCGTTTAATCGCTTCTGCCTCCATTAAGAAATAACTTTTACCTTGTAAAATATCATCATTAAGACTTATTGAGGTAACCAGTCTATAAAACTTAGAGCTATGTTCCTTGGATAAACTAGTACAGATACTTTGAGCGAACAACGAGTTAAGTCCAACAGTTCTAAGGAAAGTTGATTTACCACTCATGTTAGAACCAGTAATAGCTATTGATGACTCAATATTGATTGTATTAGCTATTGGTTTCTCCAACAATGGATGATACATATCAATTATATTGATATCATCGTATTCACTGCTCATATCAGGTTCACAATAATATTTTAGATCCCTGCGAAACCTATCAATACTTAATCCAGCATCTAAATCCCCAACATTATTATATAATCTGACTAGCTCTTTTTTATTCTTGTTAATCAACTTGGATACTCTTAAAAAATTAATCTCTTTAATCAAAAATAGTATGTTAATATAATCACCGATAACATCTAATCCTTCAACCTTAAATATAGCAGAACCTTTTTTACTTATCTTGGATAACTTGGAATTAAGTTCTTTTAACCTGTCAGCCAAATCTGGTGATACTTCTTCTACTAATTTACAATTTTTTCTACTAAATGCAAGAATCTTAATTATATAACCTATAACCTGTAATTGCGCATTATACGTCATAGAAAATCTAAAATGAATTATGATACTAGCTGCCATAGTTATAATGAACAAAGGTAATGCAGTAAAATTCATTGTAATCAATGAAACAGCAAGTATCCCCACATTAAATATTACTAATAGCATCATAGAAATAAGCAAAAAATTATTTATTAAAAAACCTTTATTAATGGTTTCTCTAAAATCAAAGTCGCAATATTTAATCCTTGATAAAGCAAGTCTTAGATTATTTGATACCATTCTATCTTTTTTAAAGCTGTTAATATGATTCTTACGCTTGTTGAAATCATCTTTATTGTCAGCTGGATTTCTCAACCAGCAATATAGTTTTTCTTCTCCAGCTGTTGTAACAGTATGATTGATATTAGCAAAAACATTATCCATATCAAGGTCTTGCCAAGTAACTTCATCAATTTGAACTTTTGACTCTTTATAATATTTATTCATTGAACTTAATAGTTTGAAATCAATTTCTTTGAACTTCTTTTTCCTTATAAAATCTTTATTGCCTCCAAATAACATCTTTATCATCCTCAAGTTCTCTAGTGTAGTATAATTTAATTACTGTAAATACTATCAGATTATAAAATATTTTGCAACATAAGGATAATAAAAATATACGCCTCATTACTATGATTTCAATATTTTACTATATTGAAATTATATTTTTTATTGTTTTCACTAATGTATTCGACTGTATTATCCTCAACAATTACCTTAACACAATCTTTATCGTTATATATGGTAAATTCATGTTGTTGATTATCTTCAACACCTTTTGTGTACATATCCAACTCAATATTTTCCCAATCTATATCTTTAGTACATTGACTTACAGCAACTCTAGGTATTATACTTTCATCTTTAACAAATATAAGTATTGGTAAGCTGGTATTTTTAGCATTAATCCATCTGCCGCCTTGGAATCTATTGTTAGTTCCATACTGCACCCAATCTCCTGTAGGAAGATAAACTTCTCTATCCTCACGATTAGGTTCAAAAATAGGAGCTACCAATAAGTTTTCACCGAAAAAGTATTCATCCTCAATCAGCCAAGCTGTCCTATCTTCTGGATATTCAAAAAATAATGTTCGCATCATTGGATATCCATTCATAGAACTTTTCACAGCTTCTGTATATATATAAGGCATCAACTGATATTTTAATTCAACTGATTCTCTAAAAACATCAACAAATTCATTACTATACTCCCATGGCTCTTTTGGAGGTTCGCCATGACATCTACTATGAGAAGTCAACATTCCAAAAGGCATCCATCTAGAATATAGTTCTTCTGGACTTTTACGAACAAAGCCTCCTATATCATGACTCCAGAATGTAAATCCGCACAAACCTAAGGATAATCCTGCTCTTAATGATGCAGCCATAGAGCTATCAGTATTCTCTGCATCACCGCCCCAATGTAATGGATATCTTTGACTACCGCTCCAAGCACTTCTTGCCCATATTATAGATTCATTATTTACTTCCTTAGTTATTTCTGATACTGCTTTATTGTATCTTAGAGGATATAAGTTGTGTTCATAATGGCCACTTTTACCAGAAGCATATCTTCCGAAAATAGGTGCAGCTTCACCAAAATCAGCTTTTATTGCTCCTACTCCCATTTCTAGTAATTTGCTAAGTAGATTCTGATACCATTTCACCGCATCCTCATTGCTAAAATCAATAATGGCATCTTCTGTTGGCAGTTCATTGTCTTCTGATAATACTACATAACCTTTTTCTATGGCTTCTGTATACAACTTGTTGTGAGGTGTAAAATAAGGTAACTGCCATAAACTTATGTGGAATCCTGATTTCTTCAGGTCATCTATCATTTTCTTAGGATCATCAAATCTACTTTTTGAAAATTCATAATCGCAACGCCAGTCTTTTTCAAACCATCCTGTATCAATATGAATTACATCACAAGGAATTTTATTTCCTCTTAGTTTATCTGCTACTTGCCTGACCTCATTTTCTGCTTTATATGTAATCCTACTCATCCATAGTCCAAAAGACCACAAAGGTGGAACTTCACTTCTTCCAGTTAATGCAGTATACTCAGATACTACTTCCTTAGGATTACCTACAAAAATAAATAAATCAACAGTATTATCACTTACATATGTCGTCAAAGTATCATCATACAGTGAACCAAAATCAAAGCTCATTGGTGTTGATGTATTAACGAACATTCCATACCCTTTGGAACTAATATAAAATGGAATAGGTTTGTACATATCCTTTGTCTGAGCTCCATTAGCATCTATTGTACATAGAGGGATATATTGTCCTCTTTTGTTAAGTCTAGTAAAAGATTCTCCACATCCATAGATTTTTTCATCATAAGCCAGGCTAAAAGATGCTGCCATCATTTTCTTGAAATCACTGGAACGTCTAACAATAGAAAAAGGTATTGGTTCATTATTTTTCAAGCAATAACTATCTCCAAAAGTACGAGATTGTGTTATGAGATTATTTTCACTATCATATATAAAAATCCTGAAAGGATTATATTCCAAAACAACTTTACCATATTTACTTGAATATATTATTTTTTCATTACTCTCTTCAAGTTCCCAATTATATTTTTTTGGTTCTTCTACTAACATCAAAGACTTTTCTTCATTATTAATTTTATTTCCTAGATTAAATTTCAATCTTATGGTTCTGTCTGAAACAAATGAAATAGAAAAAGGATAACATGGGTTTTCGTCATATTCTGGTGGAAATTCCCATATAGGTGTTTTTTCATAACTCAAAGCTATATTATTAAAAGCCATTCTTGGTTTATTACTGTAACGGTTCCATTTAATATTTCCTGTTTGACTATCTTTATCAAAATCATTTACTTCTGCTGCGTTGAATACCATATCATTATTTCCAGAGAATAATTCTCTTATATCAATAGACTTATTAAGCAAATCACTTTTAGTATGTATCATAATATCACCCTTCATAATTAATTTAACTATAATTTACCCCTTTACAGAGCCAATGACAAGACCTTTTACAAAATATTTTTGTACAAAAGGATAAACACATAATATAGGTATGATAGCTATCACTAGCTGAGCCGCTGTAAAATTCTTATCAGAAAGCATTTTTACATACTCTATATCTGAAGCTGTTATCTTGCCTTCTGCAAAAGAAGGTAATAACATCTGTCTTAAATATGTTTGTAATGGAAATTTTGCTTGATCATTAAGATATATCATTCCCATGAACCACTCATTCCAATGACCTACTGCCTCAAATAAAGTCAATGTCGCAATACCAGGTTTTGACAGTGGCAGAAATATTTTAAATAAAATATTGAAATGACCCGCTCCATCTATCATTGCCGCTTCCGATAAACTCTTTGGAAGAGAACGATAGAAATTCATCATTAGTATAATAGAAAATATAGGTACCGCCCCTGGCCATATCAAAGACCAAAATGAATTAAGAAGACCTACATCCCTAACAACTAAATAAGTAGGAATTAGACCGCCCTTAAATAGCATTGGGAATACTAAGAGCCATACTAAAAATGTTCTACCTTTTAATTGATTGGATTCTTTTGACAAAGGGTATGCGGTTACACATATTATAAACATGTTCACACCGACACCAACTAAAACTCTTCCAATAGATACAAAAAAAGCACGTATGAAATCCCCCGATGATAATACTCTTTCATAAGCTAATGTATGAAATCCTACTGGCCATAATGTAACCAAATTAGCTGAAGTTGCTGCTTTATTACTAAAAGACACTGCTATTATATGAATTATAGGTACTAGACAAGATAATGCTAATAACCCTAAAAATATATAATTAAACCCATCAAATGCTTTTGACCCAACTGATCTTTTCAATCTCTTCACCTCTTTACTAGAAAATTCTATAATCCGCAAATTTATATGCTAATGTATATGAAATACCTATCATTACAAATGATACAACTGATTTAAATAGCCCTACAGCAGTAGACAAACTGAATTGTGCACTTTCAAGTCCTACCCTGTATACGAATGTATCTATTATATCTCCAGTTTCATAAACTACTTCGTTATACATAATCAATATCTGATCAAAGCCTGCATTCAATATATTACCGATACTAAGAGTTGCAAGTAATATAATCGTAGGCAGAATCCCTGGCAAGGTAATATGTAATGCTTGTTTAAAACGGTTAGCTCCATCCATTCTAGATGATTCATATAATTGAGGATCTATACCTGTCATAGCCGCTAGATAGATGATTGCACCATACCCGAAACTCTTCCATACATCTGTCAAAATCATTGTTCCTCTAAAATATCTATTATCACCTAAAAACATGATGCTTTCATGACCAAATAGATTGATGATCTGATTAATCAAACCATCAGCGGATAGTAAATCAACGAATATACCACCAATAATAACCCAAGATAGAAAATATGGGAGATAAACAATAGTCTGAACGGTCTTTTTATATTTCCTATTTTTAATTTCGTTCAATAACAGTGCAAATACTATTGAGAATAGTGTCCCTATTAGAATTTTACCAACAGCCATCATCAAAGTATTACTTAATATTTCTTTGAAATCCGGCATTTCAAAAACATATTTAAACCATTTCAATCCAACAAATGGTGAACCTAAGAATCCATTAACAGGTTGATAATCTTGAAAAGCTATAGAAACACCATACATAGGATAATAAGAAAAGATTAAAAGTAAAATTCCTGCAGGTATGAGCATTATGTATAAGGACCAATTTTGTTTTATATTCCATTTGGTCTTTACTTTATATATTGATTGTTTTTTTATCACCTTTTATATACCTCCTTCAGCAAGTTATTAATTCAACAATTCATAATATTTCGTCTTTTATCCATAGAATTGTTGTAAAAGGGCTGTTGAGACAGCCCTTTTAGCTTGCTATTTATTCTTATACCATTGGTTAACTTCTTTTGTTATCTGTTCTCCACCTGCTTTGTACCATTCATCAATAAATTCATCAAATGCAGATAAAGGTTTTTCCCCAATAATTATTTTTGTAAATGTTTCTGATTGAAGTTTTTCTAGGTATGTATTCTTGTCAACCATTGTTTTTGTTGGTGCACTTTGGAACTCATTAAGTTTTATTATATCTTGTTCCAACACTTGTTGATATAAATCCAGATTGCCTACATGGGTATCCATCATAGTTGGATATTGTCTGAAGTTATCCATGTAATCACGATAAGCATCCATATCAAGTTGATCAAGAGTATCATTTTTATAAGCATCTGCCATTCTTAAATATTTATCAAATAGTTCCATTGGATAATGGTTGTATTTGAATCCATAGAAAGTATGAACAGGATTACCAGGATAAGTATTAAAAAATACATCTGGTCCTTCAACAGAATATTCCCAAATCTGTTCTTCAGGGTCTGCATCTGGATTAATGGGATCTTTTGCTTCTTCATATGGATATTTGAATTCATAATCATACTCGTTTTTCATTAAATCTCTTAATTCCTTATTGTCTCTATACTGTGAGTCCAAATGTTCATTCAACATATATATAAGCGCTTCTGGATTTTCACAATTAGAACTGATGGCACGACCATAATTAAAATAACCATTATCTATATCATGCATTACACTTGCTTTTCCATTTGGTCCTTTTAATGGTGGAACAGGTACCATGTATGAATCTGGTGCATTAGTCATTAAATCAGGGAATGGCCAAAAAACATACCACCAATTACCATATATAGCCATACCATTACCTGCTACAAATGATTCCATATTTTTTGTATCATCCTTAACGAAAAACTCTTTATCTATATATCCTTTTTCATACCAGTCTCTCAAAATTTGCAAACCTTCTTTTACTTCAGGCTGTACACTACCAAAAACCAATTCACCTTTATCATCTTTAACCCATTTATCAGGATATGCTCCATACGCTTCCATAATAGGCTGTATGTTATATACATAAGGTAGACCGTCATTATATTTAGCTTTATAAGAAGATAGAATATCTTCAAATGCTTCAAGAGTATCTGGAATATCTTTTCCTAGATCATCTAGAATATCTTTTCTTAACCACATATTTTTCCAGTTAGCAGCAAATAAGTCATCGGCTTCTGGAAAAGCATAATAATTACCATCTTTTGAGAACATTGAGAAGAAGTTTCCACCAAGCTGGTCTTGGAATTGTTGAATCATATACTTAGTAAGAGGTGAACCATATTCTTCTATCAAATCATTCAAAGGTAAAATCATCCCCGAATCAATTAGGTTAGAACAAACATCCCCTGCTTCTACACTAATGATGTCTGGAATATCATTACTCACAATGGCTAAATTCAATTTCTGATTATCTGTTTCTAAATCTGGAACAAGCCATTTACGCTCATATTTTATTCCTAATTGTTCCTGGGCCCATTTTTCATATTGTCCATAATCTTTATCATTCTTCTTATTTCTATGCCCTGTCAATGTTATGGCAGGTTCATATTTATGAAACCATTTATCTGGACCTTCTTCAACAGTATCAGATTCTTCTGAATCTCCCTTATCTTGATTTACAGAACTATTATCAACAACTTCTTTTTTAGTATCATCCTTTTTACTACATCCGGAAAATACTAATCCTGTTGCCATGATTAAAACAACTAATAAGCTAATCGTTCTTTTCATCTTCTATCTCCTCCTTAAAATTTATATTACACTTTTAATTTATAGTAATTTTGAGTAATCCACCACAACATATCTTAAGATTTCTTGCTCAATATTAACATGTTATTGTATTTTTATTAATTACCATTGTATATTACTCTGTTTTTTATTAGAATTTATATATAAGAACAAACGTTATTAATAAAGGAGCAGCATATTATGAGGCATATACTAAAATCATCCTTATCCAAAAAACTTATCATCAATTTCCTAATAGTAATAGTAATAATTACTCTAATCAATCTATGGGTTAGTTATACTAACGTTGGGCTTGTTAAAAAAGAAGTTCTTGATTCATATTCCAACTCTCTTCACTTGCTATCAGAAGAATTGAATAATTTATTACTAGATAAAGAAACTGTTGCGAAACAATTAGTTTATGATGATGATATATTGGCACTAAACCAATCACCTCAAAATAAAGTCTCTTGGGAATATATGGAGCTATATAAAAAATTGAAATTCATACATGGTACCAATGCTCTACAATCTCACATTATAGTATTTCTATATAATAAGAAATTATTATTTTCATCTATATATGGTACAGATTATATTGGCGAAACTTATAATTTTGATAACTTCTTTGATGCAAGAAAGAACAGTCAATGGATCTATAAATACAGTAACTTAGAAGATAATTATGTATTAAGTTACTATAAAGCCCCTTTTCAAAATACTCAAACTGGAGTTCTTGCCTACATAGAGATCAATGTGGACGAGATACAAAAACTTTTAGGAAATTTAGCTATCAAAGATAGCGGTACCATCTTTCTAACTGACGAAAAAGGATTTTCAGTTTTTTCCAAACAACAGATACCCATTGATAAGCAATCCGTTCTTGAAACAATAAATAATTCAGATAATACTGATGGTATGTTCGACCATAATTACAATGATAAACAGATAAAAATAATCTATAACAAAATGCCTACAACCAATCTAACCCTAGCTATGGCATTTCCTGTTGAAAACATCATGAAACCTATTAAACAGAGCCAGACTCTTCTTTTTATAATAGTAGGATTATCTATAATGCTAGCAGTTGGTTTTACAATGTTTTCTTATAGAAAAGTTCTCCATCCTATAAATCAGCTGGTTGAAGGTATGCATGAAGCGAGTAAAGGTAATTTCAAAATACAGTTAGAACATAATTGCAGACACGAAACAGGATTCATGCTTGATCAATTTAATCTTATGGTAAATGAAATTGATTCTTTGGTCAAAGAAGTATATGAAAATAAACTTAACTATCATCAATCACAGTTAAAACTACTTCAATCACAGATAAACCCTCACTTTTTATATAATTGTCTTAATTTTATTTACCAGATGTCTGAATTAGAAGACACAGAAGGTGCGGCAGAAATGTCATTATATCTAGGAAAATATTTCCGTTTTGCCACTAAATCAGATCAAAATCTAGTAACAATGAAAGAAGAACTAGATAATATCCATTCTTATGTAAAAATACAACAAATGCGTTACCCAGGTAAAATAAACTATTCCATTGATCTAGATACCAAGATTACCGATTTTATCGTTCCAAGGCTTATTATACAACCTCTGGTAGAAAATGCAATAATACATGGTATGGAAACTCTTACTAATAGCGCTAACATCTATATAAGTGCAGAATTACAGGAAAAGATGATTATAGTCATTGTGGAAGATGATGGCAGTGGCATTACAAAAGAACAGGCAAAAAAAATTAATGATACCCTTGATGAAATGAGGCTGGATAAATCAGGACATGCACTAAATAATACACATTGGCGTTTAAAACTGAAGTTTGGAAAAGAAGCTGGTCTACGTATAGAATCAAGAGAACCCAAAGGAACTATTGCTAAGATTACGATTCCATTAGATAAGGAGTGTTAACTTATGTTTAATTTATTGATTGTTGATGATGAGGTAACTGCTGTAAAAGGATTAGCTTATGGTATTAATTGGAATGATATAGGTATTGACGAAATATTCACTGCCTATAATGGTCAAGAAGCTCTAGAAATAATTAAAAACAATAAGATTGATATACTGATATCTGATATAAGAATGCCCTTGATAACAGGTCTTCAACTAGCAGAAAAAATACAAGAGACCTATCCGTTGACTAAGATCATATTGATATCTGGTTATGATGAATTTGATTATGCCCAAGAAGCTATCAAATATCAAGTATTCAGATATCTAACCAAACCCATAGCCAATGAAGAAGTAAAAGACGTAGCTAAAAATGCATTGGAAGACATCAAGAATAATCTAAGGAAAAATCAAGAATTGGAGAATGCTAATCTTCAAATTGAAGAAATGATGCCTTATGTTATAAAAGATTACTATGAAGAAATAATAATAAAAGGTAATACTTTTCTTTTAGATGATAAAGAAGCAAATAAATATCTATCAATTAATACTGACGACTATTTCATAATGCTGGCATGTAAATTTGATGGACCTTATATTAATATGCCTCTGAAAACAAGAGAAACCTATAAATTGGCTTTTGTTAATACCATCAAAAAATATATTTCCGTACTTACACCAATCTATAATATTTATGACCACTATGATCATCTGATTTTTGTATATAGTAATAACTCAATATCCAAGCTACAAGAATTAGACTGTGCTATCTCTAAGTTAGCTGAAACTATGCAATATGCATTCAAACATTCATTAAGTCATACGTTATCCATGGCTTGGAGTAAAGTCTCATCAATATCTAATATACATGAAACCTATAAAAGTCTGAACAACCAAATAAACCGTCATCTTCATAATGAAACAGGTATAATAATATCCCCTTGTCAAAAAGAGAAAATCCAAGCAAACTACTCTTTGCTTAATATTAGGAAATGCCCTACTTTCAAATCCTTATTAGAATCATATGACGTCAATAAATGTGTAGATAAAATAGAACTAATATTCAAAGAACATTCTAAACTAGGTTACCACACAAAAGATTTAACCCTCAATATATTCTATACACTAACTAATAACTTAATAGAATCTTCTATAAGCAACAATATCTCTGTTAACGAATGGATAAAAGATGAAAGTTATCTATATAGTTATGAATCTATTGATTCAATAAAACAATTAGAATATTGGTTAATCACGAATACCAAAAACTATATTAAACATATTCTTTCTCAAACAGAAAGCGAGAAACATACTCTAATTAGAAAAGCTAAACAATATATTCTAGATAATTATACTAAACAAATACTGCTTAATGATATTGCAAATGACTTATTCATACATCCTAATTATCTATCTAAACTGTTCAAAGATACCGAAAACATTAATATCACTCAATATATAACCAATCTTAGAATTGAACATGCAAAAGAATTACTTTCTGAGACTAATTATAAAATATATGAAATTGCCGAAAGCTGTGGATATAGCAGTACAGCTCATTTTAATCGTACTTTCAAAAGAGAAGTAGGTGTGAGCCCAAAAGAATATAAATAAAAATAAGTTACCTTAATAATTTTATCAGTTATTAGCATAATATCTTGAATGTTATGTTATAATAGTATAAACTATAAAAAACGTGACTATGTCACAGTATTTATATAAGGAAATAATTTTTATTTATAATAAAAATAAGATATAAAAAATTGTTAATTTAATATTTTACTAATTACGAAAGAAGGAATAAAAAATGCATGGCGCGGATTTAACATTGCTGACAGATTTTTACCAATTAACTATGATGCAAGGTTATTATGATCTTAATTCAAGAGACCAAGTAGCTGTGTTTGACCTTTTCTATAGGGTCAATCCACATGGAAGCAGTTTTTCAATTGCTGCTGGTCTACAACAAGCAATAAGTTACGTTAATCATATTCATTTTACTGAAGATGATATTGAATATTTAGCTGATCAGAAAATATTCAAAAATGATTTTCTTGAATATCTAAGAACATTTAAATTTACAGGAAATATATATGCTGTACCTGAGGGAACAGTAGTATTCCCTAATGAACCAATTTTAAAAGTTGTTGCTCCTCTATGTGAAGCACAGCTTATTGAAACTGCTCTTCTTAATATTATTAACCATCAGAGTCTAATCGCTACAAAAGCTGCACGTGTAAAATGGGCAGCAGGTGATGACATTGTTCTTGAATTCGGATTACGTAGAGCACAAGGACCAGATGCAGGTAATCTAGGAGCAAGAGCTGCTGTTATAGGTGGCTGTAGTGCAACATCTAATGTAATGGCTGCCAAATGGTTTGATATCCCAGCAAAAGGTACTCACGCTCATAGTTGGGTTATGAGTTTTTCTGATGAACTAACATCATTCAGAAAATATGCTGAACTGTACCCTATGAATTGTTTATTACTTGTTGATACATATAATACATTGAAATCAGGAGTTCCTAATGCTATTAAAGTCTTTAAAGAGTTAAAAGAAAAAGGAATAAAACCGGATTTCTATGGAATTAGATTAGATAGTGGTGATTTATCTTATCTATCCAAAAAAGCAAGAATAATGTTGGATGAAGCAGGTTTTGAAGATGCTATTATTAGTGCTTCCAGTGATCTTGACGAATATTTGATTCGTGATCTTAAGTTACAAGGATCCAAGATTACACTATGGGGTGTAGGAACTAATCTAATTACATCAAAGGGCAATCCTTCATTTGGTGGTGTTTATAAACTATCTGCTAAATATGACGGAGATAATTTTATACCAAAAATGAAAATATCAGAAAATCCTGAGAAAATTACTAATCCCGGTAATAAAAAAGTTATTAGAATATATAATAAACGTTCAGGTAAAATAAAAGCTGATTTAATAGCTCTTAATCATGAAAATGTAGATGAATCACAACCTTTAGTGTTATTTGACCCACAATCTACGTGGAAACAATTGATATTACAACCTGGTACTTATTACACTAGAGAATTGTTGATACCAATATTTATTGATGGTAAATGTGTTTATGAGAACCCAAGTACTTTTAATATAAAAGCGTACTGTGAAAAAGAATTGTCTACTCTATGGCCTGAATCAAGAAGACTCATGAACCCTCAAAATATATATGTTGATTTATCCCATGAGCTATTTGAATTAAAACAATCCATGATTAAGCAATATAGAAATCAATAATAATTTAGTAGTATTAAATTACCGACTGTCTCATAATACATTTATAGCTAATAAGTTTATATAATTTGTATTATGGGCAGTCTTTTTTTAATTCCATAATTATTTATTAGTGTGATTAAATAATTTATTCTTAGTAAATACTATCTTTAGATTATAATTTGTTAATTGATTATCATGGACATAAACTATTTTATGAGATAAATCATATTATATTTATTCAGGAGGGATTTTATTGAAAAATATTAATGATATTATGAATAATCAAAGATTGTCTGGTATATTACTACACCCTACCTCTTTTCCAAGTAAATATGGTATAGGTGATTTAGGCAAGGGAGCATATGAATTCATTGATTTCCTAGTAAAAAGCAAACAGAAGTTATGGCAAGTGTTACCTTTAGGTCATACTGGTTTTGGTGATTCACCCTATCAGTCTTTCTCATCATTTGCAGGACAGCCGTTAATTATAAGTTTAGATAAATTGATTGAACTAGGTTTAATCAGTAATAAAGACACTACTTCTACTCTTTCCTTGGAGTCCAATCAAATTGATTATGGTACTGTTATCAAATATAAGTTATCCATTTTAAAAAAAGCTTATGATAATTTTTTAAAAACCAATAATAACTTTCTATATAAGAAATGGTTAACCTTCTGTGGTAAAGAAAAATATTGGCTGGACGATTACTCTTTATTCATGGCTTGCAAAGATTATTTTGGAGGTGAAATGTGGGTTAATTGGGATAGTGATATTGCTCATCCTTCAGAAGGTAGTAGACTACAGTGGATCAATAAATTATCCTATGATATAGATTTCTATAAATTTATTCAGTTCATTTTTTATGAACAATGGAAAGCGCTAAAGGATTATGCCAACAATCATGATATCATAATCATTGGTGATTTACCTATATTCACTTCTTTTGACAGTAGTGATGTATGGGCTGACAAAGAATTATTTCTACTAGATTCTGATGGTTATCCAACCTATGTGGCTGGTGTTCCTCCAGACTATTTTAGTCCAACAGGACAATTATGGGGTAATCCACTATACCATTGGGATAATCATAGAAAAACATCTTATAGATGGTGGATAAGTAGATTAGCCCATATATTGAAAATGGTTGATATAGTAAGAATTGATCATTTCAGAGGTTTTGAAAGCTATTGGTCCGTTCCTTATGGTAATACAACCGCTATAGAGGGTAATTGGAGAAAAGGACCTAATGAAGAACTGTTAAATGCTTTTATTGATGCTTTGGGAACTAATCTACCTATAATAGCAGAAGATCTGGGAATAATAACTGATGAAGTCAAGAAATTAAGGGATGATTATAATCTTCCCGGAATGAAAATACTGCAATTTGCTTTTGAAGATTTAGCCGATAACGAATTTTTACCTCATAATTATCACTATAATAGTATTTGTTATAGTGGTACCCATGATAATGATACTTCTTCAGGTTGGTATAATAAAACTCCCCAAATTAATAAAGATAAGGTCAGACGATATATGAATACAGATGGCAGAAACATATCTTGGGATTTTATAAGAACTTGCTTTGGCTCCGTTTCGAAGATGGCAATAGTCCCTCTTCAAGATATTTTATCTCTAGACAGTAATGCAAGAATGAATATCCCTGGTTCATCTATGGGTAATTGGCAGTGGAGATACACTAGCAACATGTTAACAGAGAATATTGTAGACAAATTGAAAGAAATAACCAAGCTATATGGAAGAGAATAGAGGATGAACTCTATGTTAAAAACTATAGCGATTTTAAGGGATTAATGATATAATGATGAATACATGTATAAGATATTTTTAATTAGCACATAAGCTTACAATTAAAACATATACTTATAATGTATATAAAATTATCAGGATAAGGTGATTATATGCGTGCAGTAATTATAATACTTTTTTTAGCTATCTATTTAATTCTTGCTTTACCTGTACTCTTAATAGGTTTTATATCAGGTTTATTTTCCCAAAAAGCCCAATACAAAGTTGGAAAGTTCATTGTGACACATCTATGTAGAGGCATTATGTTTTTTACCGGAAGTAAAGTAACAATTAGTGGTATAGAAAATATCCCAGATGAAACTGTACTATTTGTAGGAAATCATCGAAGCATATTTGATGTTGTTCTATTGATTAAAGTTATTAATCGTCCTTTTGGTTTTATTGGAAAAAAAGAATTGACAAAAATACCTTACTTGAATCTATTACTAAAATTAACGGGCGGATTATTCTTAGATAGGAATAATTTCAGAGAAGGTCTTAAAATAATTCTAGCAGGTATAGAAATGTTGAAATCAGGTCTTTCAATGCTTATTTTTCCAGAAGGTACTAGAAACAAAGAATCTGAAGAACCTTTACCTTTTAAACAAGGTAGCTTAAAATTAGCTGAAAAAGCTAATGTACCAATTGTTCCATTTGGCATAAAAGGGACAGATAACATCTATGAAAATAATAATGGTCTTACTGTAAAACCAGCTAGAGTTAAAATTAATTTCGGTAAACCAATTCTATTAAGTGAATTACCACAAGAGGATATTAAAAAAAGTGCAGTTTATGTTCGATCTGAAATTGTACAGTTACTCTCTAAGTAATAAATCACTTATAAATAATAAAAATGTAGAGGAAATTTGATGATTTAGCAAATTTCCTCTTTGTTTTTTATCTAATTAATGATAGAATATATAGAACGCACTAATAAGTATCTTTTCAAAGGAGGTGCACCTATGGAGTGGTGGGAAATTCTATTGCTTGTATTAGGAATTATTGTTGTAGTACTTGTTATTCTTTTTTTTGTAGGAAGAAAATTACAAGGTAAAGCCAATGATCAGCAATCAGTAATTAATCAAAACAAAACGACAACATCTATACTTGTTATAGATAAGAAGAAACAAAAAGTAAAAGATTCTAATTTACCAAAAATGGTACAAGACCAAATTCCTAAATATATTCGTTTCAGAAAATTGCCTATGGTAAAAGCAAAAATCGGTCCTAAAATTACTACTTTATTATGTGATGACAAGGTATTCAAAGAATTGCCTGTTAAGAAAATGGTAAAAGTAGATTTAGCTGGTATGTATATAGTCGGAATGAAAGGCTATAAAAAATAAGAAAAAGCCAAGACATTAATTTGTCTTGGCTTTTATACTTGCACCTACAAAGTCTCTAAATAATGGATGTACTTTGTTAGGTCTTGATTTAAATTCTGGGTGAAATTGAACACCAACGAACCATGGGTGATCATTTATCTCTATCATTTCAACAAGTCTATCATCTGGTGATACTCCAACAATATTAAGTCCTGCTTTTACAAGTGTATCTCTATATTCATTGTTGAATTCATATCTATGCCTATGTCTTTCATAGATTAACTCAGAATCATAAGCTTGGTATGCCATAGACTCTTTTTCAACCTTACATGGATAAGCTCCAAGTCTCATAGTACCACCTAATTCATCAATATCCTTTTGTTCTGGCATTAAGTCAATAACAGGATATTTTGTATTAGGGTCAAGTTCAGAACTATGAGCACCATCATATCCTAAGATATTTCTTGCAAATTCAATAACTGCACATTGCATTCCTAGACATATACCAAAGAATGGAATCTTGTTTTCTCTTGCATATCTTACTGCTAATATCTTACCTTCAATACCTCTGTCTCCAAATCCACCTGGAACTAAGATTCCATCAGCATCTTTCAAGTAATCATCTGCATTTTCACTATTAACTTCCTCTGAATTTATCCATAGAACTTCTAGCTTGGTTTTATGATATATTCCAGCATGTTTCAATGATTCTACAATAGAAATATATGCATCATGTAATTCAACATATTTACCAACTAGAGCAATCTTAACAAGGTTAGTCATTGATTTTTCTCTATCTATCATTTCTTTCCATTCGCTTAAATCAGGTTCAGTACATTCAAGATTCAATTTGTTACATACAATCTTAGCCAGTCCTTCTTTTTCTAACATCAATGGAACTTCATATAAAGTATCAGCATCAAGATTCTGTATAACACATTCTTTTTTTACATTACAAAAAAGAGCCATCTTATCTTTCATTTCTTCTGATAGTTCATACTCTGTTCTACATACTAGAATATCTGGTAATATACCAATAGAACGTAATTCTTTTACAGAGTGTTGCGTAGGCTTAGTCTTCATTTCACCAGCTTTAGCAAGATAAGGAATAAGGGTTACATGTATATATAATACATTTTCTGATCCTACTTCGGCTGATACTTGTCTAATAGCCTCCATAAATGGTAAGCTTTCAATATCTCCAACTGTTCCACCTATCTCTGTAATTACAATATCAGACCCATCACTTTTTCCTACTCTGTATACTCTTTCTTTTATAGCATTTGTTATATGTGGAATAACTTGAACTGTTGCGCCTAAGTATTCCCCTTTTCTTTCTTTGTTAAGTACAGACCAGTAGATTTTTCCAGTAGTAATATTACTATACTTACTAAGATTCTCATTAATAAATCTCTCGTAATGTCCAAGGTCTAAGTCGGTTTCTGCTCCGTCTTCAGTCACAAATACCTCTCCATGTTGATACGGACTCATTGTGCCAGGGTCAATGTTAATGTAAGGGTCGAATTTTTGTATTGTAACTTTCTTACCTCTAGCTTTTAAAAGTCTTCCTAATGAAGCAGCTGTTATGCCCTTTCCTAGTCCGGAAACAACACCTCCCGTAACAAAAATGTATTTCGTTTGCATCCTCATTTCACCTCTTAGTTATTTTTTTTATTAAATGATTACTCTATAAAAAGTAGTCTAAACAATTTTGTTCTTACTACTTTTTATAATGAACCTTATATACTTTTGGGTTATTCAATTTCTATTTAATACAACCTCTTTATTTTATTATTAGTTAGTGAAATAGTCAATAACAAATTTAATTTTCGTTTATTTTACTTAAAATTACTTCTAGAGCCTTCTCTAATTGTATATCTTTTTTATTAATGCTTTCAATCAATTTTGTATTGAGTGCCTTTAGAGTCTTATGATCTGAGACTCCATATGCTCTTAACCCCATATTCTTCTGAAATTGCGTAACAGCCTTTTCAGTCTTTTCATCGTACAGATTATCTGGTTCATTAATATCATAACCCAAATAATCTAAAATTAATTCAACATTTTTAACTTCTTCCATTTCATCATCTAAAAATAATCTTTGTGGACTCAGAATAAGATTAGGTAATATTACTTCATAATCTGGAGCAACACCTATACCATTTATTTTGTGCTCATCTCTTGATAAAAATTCCTCCATAGTCAATTTTATAGAATATTTATCTGATATATCATAAATATATTGAGCTACACCTTTACCATAAGTTGTTTCTCCAACTGTAATACCTACTCCAGAATCTTTTACTGCCGCTGCGATAAATTCTGATGCTGAAGCTGTATTTTCATTAGTAAGCACTATTAGTTCAAAAGGAGCTTTTTTCAAATTGCTTCTATAAGTTATTTTTCTGCCCTCTTTATTTACAAAATGTAGAACTGGTCCTTTTGGAATTAACATATTACATAGAGCCACTCCCGAATCAACATATCCACCTAGATTATCTCTAAGGTCAAGAATCAAATACTTCACATCATCTTTTTTTGCATTTTCAAGATATGGTTCAATATCTTTTGCTACATTTGCATTAATAGAATTTATTCTTATATAATTTATTTTTTTAGCTACTTCCTTATCTAACTTAGGAAATAACTCTTTCATTTCTTCAGTTTCAACAGCGGATATTTTAACTAAAGCTCTTTTTATATCTACTGTATATTCTTTTTTGCCTCTTCTGAAAGCAACAGTAACTATAGTTCCTTCTTCACCCTTTATTTTATTAGCAGCTTCTGTAGGTGTTAAGTTCTCAGCGCTTTCTCCATTAATTGCAATTATTAAATCTTCTGCTCTAACTCCTGCTTTGATAGCTGGTGCTTTTGGTATCGGACGTGATATTTTCACCCAATCTCCATCTTGTACAATCTCAACACCAATACCTACAAATTCTCCTGAAACAGCCTCAATTAAGGTATTTGCTTGTTCTTTGGTATAGAACGTTGAATAGGGATCTAATTCTTCAAACATACCGTCAATAGCTGCCTTAAATAACTGCTCATCTGTTACTTCTTCACCAACATAATTATCACGTATCAGTTGATATAATACTTTGAATTGTTCACCTTTATTTTCTACAATTGATGCATCCACTGCTTTTACATTAATCGGTATTAGCATCATAGATAATACCACTGCTGTAACTACGAACTTGTTGATTATTTTCTTCATCTTTTATCCCTTCTCAATTATATAATATATTATCTTCTAAATATCTTCTTTAAATAGATTTTATGTAAACCGAACTTTATTGAATCAATCTATAATAACCTGAAATATCTTCTCTCAAATAATTAATTAAATTATCAATAATTGTACTTGCATCAATCTTGGATAACCACTTTCTAGGCTCTAGGTTACCTTCTTTTTCTTCTATAATCCCAAGTTGATAACCTGCTAATATAGCTTTTCTAGCCCATGGAGATATCATGTTATCATCTCTAAATGGAGTTACAGAATTCTCTAGTCTACCTATCTTTTCAAGCCCAATGACACGTATCAGTATACATAGTGCTTCTTGTCTTGTAATAGGTCTTGATACATTGAAAATATCTCCAACACCCTTTATAAGTTTCGCATTATAAGCTGACATGATATATGGATATAGTGGATTATCTGGTAATACATCTCCAAATATAACTTTCATATTTTTTTTATTTTTACTGGTTACTTGATATTTAGTTGTATCCATATTCATTGCAAGACAAATAGCTTTTATGAATTCCCCTCTTGTTATTGCTTCTACTTCCATAGATTTATGAGGAATCTCTGTCATGATTTCCATACTATATAGTTTCTTGATATGTTCATTGGCTGGATTACTGTCCAAGAACTCAAGTCCTGCTGGAATAGGAAGTTTTTCTATTTGTTTTGCTGTACTGATCATCAAACTATTTTCCAGCTGACTTCTAGTCAACTCTGGATGATTAGTTGTTATATTGTATTTTAATGATGCTTCTCTTTCAAGTCTTTGATTATAAGTTCCATCAAAACTTATTGGAAACGGTGATGTTTTGTCATAGTACATAGTTTTCTTAGCTTCTAATGATGGATTAAGTGTTACCTGCATTCTATCTTTTGGTCCTATTATATCCATAGTCAGCTTTCCTGACTCAACTTTTGACCAAGGTTGGTCATAACCATAAATTGAACCTTCTGTTTTTATAGTGATTGTCTCTTTTTCACTTGATATGAATCTAGCTTCATAAGATACCGAAGTATCATAATAGCTGACCCCTGGTGTTATATCTTCTACACCGGTTAATGAATATATAGAAAATATATCATCTAAGATATAAGTTACCTCATCAATAATAATTTTTTCTGTCCAACTACTGACCGTAGAATCTCTGACAATCTGTTTTTTGAAATCTCCATCAACATAATAAAATGAAGTTGTAAAATTTATAGTCCTATCAAGCGTACTGTTTTTTTCAATATTTTTAGCGCTTATTACATATTTTTCAGTATAACTTCCTGCTTCTTTTGTATTAATTACATCATCATTCTTAGTAACTTTTATAGTACCTTCGAATTCAATTGGTTCACCCGAAATATAAACCATTTCCTTATAACGCATAATCCTTGTTTTTTGTGGTTTTACCGGAACATATTTCTCAATGGTCTTAGGTAGGTTAGTTCCTTCCGATATGCCCCCAAAATAACCCATATCACCCATATCAGCAGAAACACATATGCTGGTGACACTAAAAGCGAATATCAAAAATATTATTTTCATGCCTATTCTTTTCATCGATTGTCCACCCTTTCTAGTTATTTTACTTTTCTACAAGAATAATATATCCGTCAACATCTCTAGCTCCTTTAGTAGCAAGTTTAGTAATGAGATATTCATCCGTGATTACCCTGATTACATCACCTTTTTCTAACATGTCTGGTGATATGACTTCATTGTTCTTAATTATAATAGTGTTAGTCTTAAGATTAATCTTAGCATAACTATTACTATAACTTAGATCTTTCCAGCTATTATTCGTTTTGTTATATACTATAGTATCTTTTATACTGATCGCACCACTCTCAGTCTCATATATCTCACCTTTTACTCCGTCCAGACAATATGGATTTTCGATGATATATTTTGCTTTTGTTCCATCTGAGATAATAGTGTAAACATCATCTACCTTTGTTTTCTCAGAGTAATCTAAGAAATCTTCTTGTGGAACTATTCCGTTAGTATCTATAATGACTGTTTCATAATCTGTAGTGAACATACGTGGAATAGGTGAATATATCCATTTCATTCCTTTTAGTAATGCAAAAGATTGCACCTGCATATCTTCATTTTCATTTATACTCTTAATACGTCCCCTGAATATTGATGTAGCTTGATTACTCGGTTCATGAGTTATGTTAACTATTACAGCTTTTTGATTACCGTTCAAGATAACTTGTGCATAATCTGGTGATACGATATTATTATCTTCTAACAGCTTACCATTCTTAACTACAATAGTACCATCATGAGTATTAATGTAATTAGGACTTTGTAATATCTTGAATTTATTATTTCCATTGGAATAGGTTACATTGTCACTAGCTAATATATTCTCTCTTCCTGTTCCAAAAGTTACTTTTAACACTTTTTCATCATCATAATACTTTTCCATCGCTACATAAACATCAATATCTGGTGATTTCAGATAATTTAATGCGTAGTCAAGAGATATCTGCTTGGAATCTAAGTAATACTCTATATTCTTAGAAGAGATATCAAGTATTTTTGATTTGGTATAATCTCTCCATCCAGCTTTTGTCAACTCATAACTATTGAGTACAGTCAGCGTCCTCTGTGAATTATTAAGGCTACCGAGTTTTCCTTTGTAGATATTAGCTACAGTATTACCATACTCATCAACTTGAATTTCTTTAACGGACTCAGTAATTGTTCCTGGTTCAAAAACAGCTTGGTTAATAAGCATCTTAACTACTTGTCCTTCTTGCAAAGCATATTGTGATATGTTTTGCCCTGATTTTTTTACAGGTATGTTGGAAGCTATATCATATATAGTTGAACTAAGATCATCAAATTGAACCCATAAACGTAATCCACTAGCTCCGTTATTAACTATCTGTTTGATACTTCCATACTTTACAATATAATTGGTCTTAGCACTTATTGATAATACATTTTTCCCATCTGGCGACATTTTAAGATCTACTAAATCGCCTGCTTCAACATCATCTATAGTAGTATCTCTTGGATCAAATCTAAAATCTGGAAACAGTTCATCTATATAACCAATCTCATCTTCAGTATCATAATATTGTTGTTTTTCAACTTTAACAGCTTTCTTTTGATAATTCTTTGTTACTTCTTTTCCATCCCAAGTCATAATAGTTATATAATTAAAAATCGGATTATTTTCTTTTACAATACCGCTTAATGTATCAAATATAACCTTATCACCTGCAAGTTCTATTTTATTAACCAAATTATTGTCTATATACAATTTTACTTTACTGCTTATAGGCGCATTGGGTATCTTCACATTAAGATCATTTATTTTTATTGTTCCATCAACATTGTTATATATTGATGATTTCATCTGATATGTATAACTGACTCCTCTATCACTAGTTATAGTTATTCTACCATTATCTATTTCATTAAGTGGTTGTAATACTCCTTCAAGTTCATAAGGTTCATTGATACCCTTACCACAAGCATACACCATTTCTTTTGTATCATTATCTACAAGATATTCAATATACTCGCCTTCTCTTAGATTAAGCAAACCACCAACAACTCCATTAATCAATACGGGTACATCTTTAATTAATATCTGTTCATTTGATTTTCTCTTATATTCATAATTGACTTCATTGACTTTTCCGGTTTCATCTGTGATTAATATTCTTCTTGTTGCAATACTGTCAGCAGCACCCATTGAATTACTATCATCAATATACGCTACAGTACCATTTAGTTTAGTAATGTTCATAGTGTTATAAGCTATATCGTCAAGATTTTTTAGAGTCTGCGCCATCTGTTCTCTAGTAACTATTCCTTTTGGATTAAATTTATTATTACTTCCTACCATTATTTTTTTCTGTATTACTGCTTCTACATAAGGAATAAACTCTCTATCAACCTTTTCCCAATCGCTATAATTGAATATATCTTTTTGTTTGTATAATGGACTTATAAGATCAGGCTGTTTATTGTTTATAGCTTTTACTAACCATACAGCTAATTGTTCTCTTGTAACTGCCCCTCTTCTAATGAAACTTTCTGATGGGTTTAATTCCCATTGTTCTTCGACAAGTGCATTATCCAGATCATCTGCAGTTATTAACCCCATGTTTTTGGCTAGTTGTAAATAACCTTTTGTCCAAAGTGTCAGAACATGGTCGGGTAAATCAGGATTATCTTGTAATAATTGATTTCCTGCTTTTTGTGCGGCTTCTTCCATACCTAATATTCTAAGTAATACTGCTAAAGTCTCTTCATTACTTATTGATGCCGTTGGTCTGTACTTTTTAGCATTATTTTCATTGTATCCTTTTATTATCTGTAATGCGCCAAATCTTGTAATAGGCTCTATTGACCAGCTACTAGGACTTACATCCGAAAACTTAAGATTCTTGATTATTGCATCAGCACCTGACCTTGCAAGATATACATTCTGCACTGGTTCCTTCAATACGCTAGGGTCGGTTACAGCATATACTGGCAAAGCAGTTATCATTAGTGTGAATATTATTAAATACGTTATAAATTTTTTCATTTACCCCATCCTCCGTTATAAAATATATATAAGTATTTTTTCCCTGACCAATAATTCTTATCAACTTATTAGTAACAGGAAATGAAATACAATTTGTACAAATCTATCCAATATATTATATCATAATATTTCGCCAAAATGGGACTAAAATTGCACTGTTATCTGATTGTAACAATTAATGAGGCAAATCGCCTAAGACTATTTTGCTATAAAAAAATTATTAAGTTTTTATAAAAACAGATAAAAAAATGGAAAATAGATTTACGAATAGATACTATTTTCCAATTTCAAAGAAGAGATACTTATTTTAATAGAATCTGCAATAACCAACTTGCAACAATAATAAAACAAATACCTAAACTAAATATTATATTAAATTTACTTATGTACACGTTATACTTTTTTCTAAATAAAAATATACTACTATTGATAATTTGACAAATTACAAGTAAGTAAAGGGGTAGTCCTGCATAATTATAATTAAATGCTTTTTTGAAACTACCGTTACTGATGGATACAAAACTTCTTGTTAATCCACACGAAGGGCAATTATGTCCTGTCATTTCTTTTACTACACATTTGCCAATTATAATATCATGTGTTAAATAAACTTCATCATCTTTAATATAAGCTACTGCTGATACTATAATAATTAAAGCTAAGGCTGTAATTATTACAATATTAAAGATAACCATATAATTAATCTTATACAAAATTATTCAATTGAGAGACTGTTGAAAAAAGTCCTACTACAAGTAATATAACTAAACCAATAGTAATAATTCCTAGTATAAGTCCTGCTATAGCCATACCTCTTCCTGTTTTATCCTCGTTTTCTTTATTAGCATTAAGAAATATCGCTCCAAAGATTATAGCTAATACGGCTAGTATAATAGATAAGTACCAAAAACAAAAAAATACTATTCCGACTATACCACAAACCATAGATGCTACAGAGAGACCTTTGAATTTTACTTCTTGGTTTGAATTATTTAAGTCTGACATGCTTGTTTCCTCCTTCAATCTTTATAGAAAAATTATAACATATTTAAATGTATATTTCCATAAACTTATAATTAATCCAAATGTTTCTAATAGATTAATTATTCATAGCTCACATCGAACTAAAATTTTTCAAATTCCAATGCACAAAAAGGGGGTTTAATGTAACGAAACCTCTTTTGACTGCATTTTAAAACATGTAGTATCCCCATTGAGACATAATCCATAGTTATTGCCTCTTAACTATGATATCTTATAGCCATATCAATACAAAGGGTGAACGTAATGCTTATTGATAGGCCAATTAAAGTACTGACATATAAGTTATATAAAGAAACTCTAATACCACATAAGAATATTAGAGTAATGAGATATGGTATATATGCTCTATATAGTGAATGTGTAAAGCTTGCCATATTAATTATATTCTTTAGCTTGATTGGAACGCTAAACGAATTTTTATTTGCTTTAGTTATTCTACTTTTAATTAGGCCCTATAGTGGAGGAATTCACTTCAACAGTTTTATGGGATGTTTTTTATTTACCTTTGGGTTTTTCATCCTAAATGTTGCTATTATACCAAGTTTGAATTATATAAACAATCCCTCAGTTTATATAGTTTTATATCCCATTAGCCTGTTGATAATATTTTTATGTTCACCCATGCCCTCAAAACATAGACCGATTAAAAATAAAAAAATCAAAAATAAATATAAATTTTTAGCTACATTTTTTACCGCTACAATATATTTAGCTTTATTATTAATAGAATTAGATCCTACATATAAGGCAATAGGGTTATGGACCATTAATCTTCAAGCTACCCAATTATTAATAGGAGGAGGTGTAACACGTGAAAAATCTAAAAAAACATAATTATTTTCTACACACTATAGCAGGTTTCTTTGTGTTTTTATCTTGGTTTCCTGTTAACAGAGCTAGTTGGCTGTTATTCGGTGAAATTCCTTGTCCTAAATGTTTACAAAAATAAAATCAGTTACTAAATAATATCTTAAAACATATTTGTTCTTCTTCGTACGATATTTGTATATTTCCTTTATGTGATTTAACAATTTTATTTACATTGTATAATCCAAAACCTCTATTAGTACCTTTTGTTGAATATCCTTTTTCAAAAACTTTATTTAATGTATCAAATTTAACTGGTAAACTAGTATTTTTAACTTCAATAATTGTATTATCCTTTTCTTGAAATAAATTTACATTTACTTCTTTTTTAAGATGACTTTGACAATAAGTTGCTGATTCTATTGCATTGTCTAATAAGTTACCTAAAATATCCACAAATTCATAGTCTTCAATTGGATATTCGGGAAAAGGACTATAACAATTGTAATTTAACTCTATATTATTTTGTTTTGCTTTAATTTTTTTACTATATAATATGGCACTAATGACATTATTACCTGTATTTAATAGTATATCATCTGAATGAAATTGATATCCTTCAATAACACTATTAAGATAATCAAGTAATTCGTCATCTTGGCTTTTTTCTGCTATACCATAAATTGCATTTAATTGATTCTTTATATCATGTTGTTTCGCTCTAACATCACTTAACAAGTTTTCTAATATTGGGTTATATTCCATGTATATTTCATTAGCTTTTTGTTTTTGTTTTATTTGAAGTAATTGTTTAAAAACTATTGCAACTATTAGAGTCCAAGTTATTATACCAACAATGATTAAAGAAATATAATGTACACTTTCAAAATCAATTTTCCATGAAATAAAATAAATTCCTAAAGGGACAGCTATTAAGATAATCAACCATTGAATAATTGTTTTAAATCTATTGTATAAAGAAACTAATCCATTCATGGGAATATACTTATAAGTAAATATAGATATTACTAATAAGATTATATTACATGATATTGCAATAAAATCATTCTGTCTAACTACACCTAATATCTGAAAAACAAAAACAGTAATTAATTGAATAATTAATAGATATATAGTTGCCACAGTATATTCAAAAATTAGTAATTTCACAGATATATCAGTAATTAATTTAAATACAATTAAAATAACAATGCCAAGCATTATCTCTTTTAAAGGAATGTTAAAATAGATAAATAGAGTTACAATAATAATATGTAATATAATTAATATTAACTTATATATTGGACCTTTGAAAAATAGTCTCTTATCAATTTTACTTAGCACTATAATCAAGCTGCTTATTTCTAATATATTCATTATTATAAAATAAACAAAATCCATTATTACATTCCCCCCTCAATCCTATTAATCACATCAATACTATACTTGTCTCCAATTAGCGCTACCTCTTCATAGTCATAGAAATTGATATCCCAAGCTTTTTTATTATGTTTTTCTATGCTTCTTATATGATTAATATTGACTACATAACTCCTGTGAGTTCTAATAAAATAGTCGACTCCCGTTTCATCAAGCATTTCAAGCATTTGTTTAAATGTCATACTTGGAATTACAATTTTGCCTAGAATAGTATGTAAATACAGCTTTCTCCTACATGACTCCACAAAAAATATATCGTTAACTGATACTTTATGGATAACGTTTTTCAGCTTTATAGTGATATACTTTTTATCTTGTTTACTTTCTTTATTTATCTTATTAATGCCTTTCAATATTTTGTTTGTTATGTCAATTATTTTATTTTTAGTGAAAGGTTTCTCAATAAAATCATAACAATGGTATTCTTGAACTGCTTTTGGCAAATACATTAGATGTGTGGTAATAAATATAATATAAGACAGTTCATATTGTTCCATGGATCTTATTATCTCAGCTATTTTTAATCCGCTTATATCTGGTAATTGAATATCCAAAAAAAACAGATCCATTTTAATCTCTCTTAATAACTTAAGAGCCATTTTACCTGTCCCTGCTTTATAGATTCTCACATCACCAAAATTAGTCTTTAGAACATATTCTAGATTATTTCTTGATGTATCATTGTCTTCAACTATAAGTATGTTATTCATATAACCATCCCCTATATAATGAATAAATTTCTTATATTAAATCAGAATACTATTATTATACCTAAATATCTCAGTAAATGGTATCTATTTCCACAAAAAAGCATAAAAAAATATGGATTATTAATCCATATAATTAATTTTAAAAAGATGGTAGACTTTCATACTTGTCCAATAGGTAAGTTATTAACATTAATAATATCTGCTAAGGGATAGATATTATTTTTTTAATACGCTTTATTCTGAAGCATGAAAGCCCTTGTTTCAAAATTAATCATTTTTTCTAAGTTTTTGTGGTACTTTTGGTTGATTAAAGAACCATATGCACGCTGTTTGAACAGAAAGTGAAGCTACTGCAATACCAATCAATCCTACTAAACCTAATAACTTTGTTGATACTTTTTGGTTAATTGTTGCTAACATATTTTGACCTCGCTCTCCTTTTTATTTATTATTGGTAGAACTGTTAGTGACTCCATAAATACAGCAATAGCAGCTACCATATAATACTGTTCTAATGAATTAAAAAATATGCTCATGGTTAAAATAATTATTGCTTGAAGTATAACCGTAATCATACTTTTCCTTTTATAAGCATCTTTTTCTGAGTTACATAGAGGTTTATTAATTGTATCAACAGGCGCATAAGTAATAATAATTATGCATGATTCTATTAGTACCAATATAATTATTATAAGATTTTTATCAAAATCTAATAATAAATGGGAAATTATAATTGCTAAAAAACACGATAACAAAAAATATGTAAAACATTTCAAATGTGACTTTGCATGATATCCTCCAGCTTGTATTCTAAGTGAACAGAAAAAAAACATAAATACAATTACTTTTAACAAACATTTGAAAATGATTCCTATGATAATCATACCGGCCAGGATTAAAAGTGATGATATAACAATTTCAAATCCATATGTATAAACTTCTTTATCATCTTCCTTAATAATTTTCTTGTCAATTAGTTTGCTAGATATTTTATTTGAAAATTCATATATCACATTTATCCCCCTCTCACATTTTTAATTTTATACCAATTACAATACAAATCAACCCATTTATGACTTTTGGTAGTTAACTCGTGATAATTGGTCATTATCTAATTAAGTTCCCCATTATACAACATTATATTAACGTTAAAATAATCTTTAATACACATTATTTCTATATTGCCATAATATTTTTCTACCATTTGATTAATATTTTTTAATCCTATTCCATGTATATCTTTATCATCTTTAGTAGTATTTAAATTAATGTTTTCACTATTTATAGTACTATTGACACAATCGATGACAAGATAATTATTCACATTATTTATATCTAGTTTAATATATCTATTGGTTTCATCAACTTTCACATTAGCTTCAATGGCATTATCAATAAGATTACCTAATATGATACATAAATCTACAGTATCAACAGTTAAATAATCTACACCACCTATATTCATCATACAATTAATATTATTTTTCTCTGCTTGAGCATACTTTCTATTTAATAATGCAGATACTGCTGGGTATTTAGTTATTATAATCTTATCTATTTCATCAATTTGTGATAATAAATTGTTAAGATATTCTTCCAGCTTAGTATATTCTTTGTACATAACTAGACCTTTTATGTTCCCGAGATGATTAGACATATCATGTCTTAAGCTCTTCAACTTCATAGTTGCATTATTAATTTCATCAAAATATTTTGCTTGGATTTCATATTGCTGAATCTTAAGCTGTAATTCAAGATCCTTTTTAGATTGAGCTATTAATTTATCAAATATCAGCAATGATACTATATTAATAATACCCAAACCCAGTATTACGATTCCTGCAACAATACTGTCTTCGTTATTTTCATACATAAGATTTCTATACATAGGTATAATACTTGTCATTATTCCTAAATTCATAATGAATAAAGTTATAATTTCAATCAACAAGCTCTTCTTCAAATAACGTAATCCAAATCTTTCTCCGTCTGATATAAAAAGTACAACAACCAAAAAAGTGATTAACTTAGAAACTACCATACCAAGTACTCTTAACACATTGCTTTTGGCAAAAATAGCTGGTGATTCGCCAAAAATAAAAGTGAGCAGTGAAAGTATAATGCCCTCTATAGCAACAATCAATATTAACAATCCTATGTATCCTAATAATAATTTCATTATTTTTTCATCATATAATACTAAGACTACAACAAACATAATAATAATCATACCAATAAAAGAACCTCTGAATGTACACTCCAAAACATTAGATAAATAGTTGAAAATAAATATACTAGCGGCTATTGAAAAACCTCCCACATAATAAATAATATTATTATTATATCTTTTCTTATATACAGAGCTGCAATACTTAATTATTATCAAAGCTTCTACAATATCAACAAATAAATCAATTAAATACCAAATCATAATTTCACCCTTTTCCGACTCAAAAAAGTCTCTCTTACTTCTTTAGCATTTCTTCTACTTACCGGAATTCTCTTACCATTTTTCAAAAGAACTTCCTTTGATGTTATCAACTCTATTTTGTCAATATTTGCAATGTATCCTTGATGGACTCTAATAAATTTATCCCCATTAAGTAACATATTCAGTTCACTAAATGTTCCATAGAATTCTATATCCTGATTATCAGCTATAACCATAACTTTGTTTTTATATTTTTCAAAATAATTTATGCTGTTATATGCTATTATTATCTTTTCCTTATTTTTATTTATGACCAAGAACTCTTCCTCTTTTGAAGGTGTTTTTAAGTTGTCTATTATTTGGATTGCATCAAATAATGCTTTTTGGAATTGTTCTCTTTTAACGGGTTTTAGTATATATCTAAAAGTATTAACCTCAAAAACGTCAAATACATAGTCTTTATATCCAGTTACAAATATAATAATTACACTGTTATTTTTTTCTCTGATCTTTCTAGCTGACTCTATTCCGTCTAATCCTGTCATTTCCATATCCAAAAATATAATATGAAGTTCATTGGAATTACAATATTTAATTAAATCTTCTCCCGATAAAAACTTCAAAATATCAACTTTAATATTTTTTGATTCTACTGCTTCCACAATCAATTTTTCCACTAAATTCACTTGTATAACTTCATCATCACATACAGCAATATTAAACTTCATTATTAAATCCCCCAACATTCATTGATTTAAATTATCTGTATATATAAAATTTACAAATTAATTAACGTCATTTAATAAATTCTCTTAAATTAATTAAGTTGATTAGTATAAATAATTATGATTATAAGTGTCATTTTCTATATATAACTTATATATTTTAAATTTACAGATAATATTATATAAATAAATTATACCTAATGTTACAAATTTTTGTCAATACACACATAACATTTTATAAATTTCTTAATTTTGAGTTTTTATTACATAACAAAAGTTACTTCGTCACATTATTACATTACCATATCGGTTCAACATATATAAAAAAAACTAGTTGAGGTATTTATATACCCAACTAGCTTTATAGATATTATTAATCAATTTTTAAAATATCATCAATGTTATTTACTGTATGTTTCAGATATTCTAAGAAATCATCTCTTAACTCATCTCTTCTAAGAGCAGATTCCACTGTAGCTTGTAAAAACCCCATTATATTTCCTACATCATATCTCTTACCAATAAAATCATATGCATATATTGCTTCATCCCTTGCCAAGCGTTTTAGAGAATCAGTTAGTTGAATCTCTCCGCCTGCTCCTGCTTCTTGAGTTTCTAAGTATTTAAAAATACTAGGACTAATTATATATCTTCCAAGTATAGCAATATTGGATGGAGCATCATCACTTAATGGTTTTTCAACAAGATCTTTTATCTTATATATTCTATCTTCTATATGTTTAGCATCGATTATACCATATTTGGATACATCATCCATCGGTACTTTCTGAACTCCTAATATGGATGTTCTATATTCACTGTAAACATCAATCATTTGCTGTAAACACGGTTTTTGGGATACAATTACATCATCCCCTAGTAATACCGCAAATGGTTCGTTACCAATAAAATGTTTAGCCATTAGTATTGCATGACCTAATCCTCTCGGCTCTTTTTGCCTAATATAATGAATATTAGCTATCTCTGAAACACTTCTTGCAATTTCCAACAAATCATCTTTACCCTTTTTTTCTAATTCTAATTCTAGTTCAATAGATTTATCGAAATGATCTTCTATAGAACGTTTATTTCGACCAGTTACAATAATAATATCTTCTACACCTGAGCTAACCGCTTCCTCCACAATATACTGAATAGTTGGTTTGTCAACTATAGGTAACATCTCTTTTGGCTGTGCCTTTGTAGCTGGTAAAAATCTAGTACCAAGACCAGCTGCCGGAATAATCGCCTTTCTAATCTTCATTTACAATTTCTCCTCCTTAAGCATCTTAACTTAGTTCTTCATTTTCTACTTCTACACTTTTGTCATCCATCAATACAACTCTTTCAGACTTAGCGTTTTTAACTGTTATTGTAAATGTATTAACACCCATGGACATATGATTAATGCTGAGATCATAAGATACATTTATCTCCATGAAAGCCTCTTTTTTATCTACAGATATCTTTTTTGTATGAGTATTAATTTCAAACATACCATATGGAGTTTGATAGTGTGTGATATGAGTTTTATCTTGTTCAAATACCATATGGGAATTGACTCCACCAAATCTTAATATTGATATTTGTTCTTCTTCAAGTTTTATAGTAGTTTTAGTTTCTTTATCACCGTCAATTGTTGAATCTATATAAGTTATATACACTTTATTATTTTTCTCAACATATCCACCCGTTGTTACTAATTCTATTTCATCTGATTCAAACATATCTGTCTGAACCCCTTTTACTCTTACTAATACGTCTTTTGTCACCTTATTTCACCTCGTTATTTAGTACTTATCTATTATCGTTTATTTATTAAATGCAAATTCAATAAGTCTATCAACTAATTCTTTGTTAGACATTCCTTTATCTTCCCAAAGCATTGGGTACATACTTATATTTGTAAAACCAGGTAATGTATTTATTTCATTAAATACAACTTCTCCTGATTTTGATTCAACAAAGAAATCTGCTCTTGCCAAGCCTCTACCATCTACAGCTCTAAAAATTTGTTCTGCAACGTTTTTAATTTTTTTAACTGTATCTTTTGGTAAATCTGGATTTATTATAGTTTTAGATCCTTTATCATTATATTTTGAATCATAATCGTAAAATTCTGCTGCTGATATTATTTCACCAACATTAGATGTTCTTGGATGGTAATTACCAAGTACTGCACATTCTATTTCTCTACCTATTATGGTTTCTTCAATCAATAATTTTGAATCATGCTTAATTGCAAGTTCAAGACCATCAAATAATTCTCCCCTATTATGTGCCTTAGTAATACCTTTAGATGAACCCGCATTAGAAGGTTTAACAAAAACTGGATATTCTAATTGTTTTTCTATCTTAGCCACTACCTCTTTAATTTCATCCATTTCTTTCTTATATACAGGAACATATTTAGCCTGCTTAATTCCTAGCCTATCAACTATGACCTTAGTGAAAAGCTTATCCATTGATACACTAGAAGCTACTATACCACATCCTACATACGGAATACCTGCAAGTTCTAGTAACCCTTGAACACTTCCATCTTCTCCATACAGTCCATGAAGAGCAGGGAATACTACATCTACCTCTAATTTTACTATTCCATCTTCTTTGAATATTATTAATGCTTTATCAGTTGCATCTGGACTAATAACAGCATTATCTGAATTACCTACCCAACTATCTACTGATAAGTCTTCTATGTGCCCATGATATAATCTCCAGTTACCTTCTTTTGTTATTCCTACAGGATATATATTATATTTATCTTTATTGATGTTTTTCATTATAGTAACTGCTGATATACATGATATCTCATGTTCTGATGATTGTCCACCAAATAAAACAACAATATTTCTTTTATTCATATTATATTCCTCCCCGTTTTTTAATTATTCAGAATTATATTTCTGCAAAATTTTACCCATTGTGGATAAATGTGTATAAATCTAGTTGTACAAACTCATGTATTATAAAATATATTAATTATCATCTCCAAATATGATAAATTACTTATCTGTTATATTTTATATCTTATTGTATTTTTATTCAATAGCTAATTATAATAAATATTTGATATATGCATAACGACCAGGGTAGTACATAATCGAAGTGTGGCTATACACAAAAAAACCATATATAGTGATAAGAAAGTGATTATCACTATATATGGTTTTCTCATATGACTGTTGCCTTAATTTTACTCTACAAATCCCTATTAACAAACACCTTACTATTGTTATCCTTCTTATCTCTATCTTTATCCCTACTGAAATTAAACCATTCCAAAAACTTGAATCTAATCTTTATAGGCATATTCTCTTCAGGTTCTGTCATAACAACAGAATTATACTCTTCATCAGTTAAAACCCTTTTAAGGGTCTCTTTCGTCTCTTCTGGAACTACTCCATGAGTTACATCAACGAAACATAGTGGTGGAAACATCACGCACCACCAATTCTTGCCTTTCGCCTCACCTATTTCTACAAGTAAAGCTTCATATTCTCCTGGAGGTAATATTATATCTCCGTAAGTCTTCAATGGGAACTGCTCCATCTTTAACTTAACATCTATTTTATAATCATAGTTATTTTCTTCTATAACCTTTTCAGCTATTTCTTTAATATTCTCTTTATTATTATATATAAGCTGTCTAGTTTCTTCAATGTTCTTAGATTCTCCTAAAATACCGTTCATCTTCTTTAGAATCTCATCTCTTACTTTTAATTTCAGTTTCTGATCCTCTTCACTATCACTATTTGCAACGACATGAAAACGTATTAGACTGTCTGATATCCCCTCGATTACAGCAGCACTTGTCCCATTTTTATCATAATCATAAACTATTGCCGCTAACATCAATATCACTACTAAAAGTGATAATATATAGGTCCTTAATATCTTTTTCTTTTCAAATGCTTTCATTAAATTCACCTTCATTAATCTTCCCCCATTTTTCATATTTATAACCTACTATTTCTATTATTACCAGCTACATAATTATTTATACATAATCTATCTCTTGAGCCGTTAATTAGAAAACATGACAAAAAATTGATGAATAATATACTTTATTTTGATAGTCCTATTCTTCTTATATTTACTTTACACTCTACTTCAATAGTCGCTGCATTAAAAAAATTCTGCCAATCGGATTTTGTTAATTTCCATACTTTCCTATTTTTAATTTTCACATTATTATACGCATTAATGATATCAATACCATACTCTTCTTGAATAATATTCATTACTTCATCTATATCCTCTTCCATACTTCTTGCAACTTCATTTTCTATTTCTTTGATATAATCAGTATTAAATAATTTGTCTTCATCTTCTAATATATATTCAGCAATATCTCCTTCGCTTCTTATTGAAATTTTTATTTTCAACAAACCATCTTCGAATTTGAAATCCATTTTAGATGTTAAATCGCTTATTTCATAAGGAACCAAGACACCTTCCATATTCACTAGAGCAACTGTTTCTTTGCCTTTACCAAGAACCCAGCTATATGGGGTCATGTATTTATCTTCCATCCAACCTCTAAGCTGATAATCTCTAAGAATGGCTAATCCATCCACTATAACCTCATTATCCCTGAATATTACATTTGGCATGACACCATTTCCTTCTGTACTATACATCTGAGAAATAAAATCTCCAAGTTCTATAGTCTTGGCACTTACAGTTTCCAGACTGTTATTAATAAAGACTTGTGATAGATAAATCCCCGTTGTCTCTTCTCCATTAGGAACTGCTTGAAGTAATTTTTTTCCGGTTTCTTTGGTAGCTAATAGAAGTAGCGCTTTGGAATATTCAGGATTCCTATCAAAGTGGTCTAGTATTTTTCTTAGATTATGAGGATCTTGTAAAAAATCAGAGCCAAATATTATTACTTTCGTGTGGTCAAAATTAATTTTGAGATTGGATTTTTTACCAAATGCTCTATTCGCTTGTGTTAAAGTCTCCGCTTTAGTTATCTTAATGAATTTTGTCGCTTCACCACCACTCTGAGCAGTTATAACAGGTAAATTAGGAATGGTATATGTTACCTCTAATAAATCACCAATATCATCTAAAGAAAGGCTTATTACATATGCTCTATCATTTAACTCAACCTTATCCCAGCATCCTACTAGGAGTATAGAACATATCATAAATATAACCATAACTTTCATTTTCATGTTACCATCAACCTCTCATTGCTTTAATGTATTATTTACTGGTTTTACCTAATCCCCTTATCTTAGCAACAACCAATAAGATTAACGGAATAGGTAGAAGAAATAATAAACTAACATAGCGTGTCATAATCTCTATCCATTTATAAGTCTCAACTATATTATCTGGCAATAGTGATATCAGATAAATAATAGGTACTAACGGTAAAATCAAGAAATTCTGCTCTTTTAGGTTAGTCATTTTTTTAATTAATAATCCCGAAAAAAATAAATAAGCATTTATTAGTAAAAATACTGTCATTATCCAGAAACTCACCATTAGAGCATCTTGTCTTTGTATTAAAGCACCTGGTAAATGAATAGTCTGCATAATGGTCATTACAGGCCATATTTGTCTTGAAGTCTCTATTGGTCCAAAGGAACCAATGGTCAGTATACATATTAACGCATTTAATATACCTACAAATGCTACGCCTCGTAACGTTACTTTTTGTAATTTATCAGGTTTTATTACAAAAGGACTTGATAATAACAATAACTCTATACCAGAATATGCAAAAGACATTATTAAGCTTCCATACATAAATTTTCCACCTGAAATAGAAAAAATAGGTGAAATATTATACAACTTAATATCTGGAACAGCAAAGAAAAATATTACTACCAAAGGGATTAAAATGATAAATATTAATAATTCTGCCATTCTAGCCCTAGCTTCATATCCTTTTCTTGTAAGGTAGACTATGACTAGAAGCATAACGATGACTATAATTTCTATTGGAGTATTTCGTAGTAGTGCCTGTTTAACCAACTCTCCAAAGGCTCTTATTTCTAAGCCTGCTAAAATAATAAGTTTTAGACAGAATACTATTCCTATAATAATTGCAATAGGCTTATTAAATATTAATTCTGTATATTCCACAATATTTTGTTCAGGAAACATTTTGACAAGAGAAGTTATAATAAATACATACACAAGTGAAATGATAGCTCCACCTAGAACTATAAAGTGACCATCTCCATCTGCTATTTCAGAAGCGATTCTAGGCAAAATCAAACTTGTATTACTAAACATATTGAGAATAATTAGAATCTCAACTTGTCTCATTGATATTTTATTATTTTGTGAAAACATTATTTTCTCCTTTTTCATCTATATCTAATCTTACTTTGTTACTTCTCCTAGCAAATACAGGTCTTAATTTATTAAGAAATATCGGCAACCTTATTAGAGAATCTTGCAAATCTTCATTATTGACCTCTCTTGCAACAAATGGAGACATATAAGGGATATCAATACTCTTCAGTGAAACTAGATGAGTCAATATTATTAAGATACCTAGCCAAAAACCAAGAAAACCCAAAAAAGCTGATAAAAATATAATTAGATATTTAATAATTCTAAAAGCTGATGTAAGTGAATAGCTGGGGATAGCAAATGAGGATATAGCTGTTAATGCCACAATGATTACTATAATGGGACTAACTAGATTAGCTTCTACAACTGCCTGCCCAACAATTAAACCTCCTACTATTCCAATAGTATTACCTATAGGCGCCGGAAGCCTCACTCCTGCTTCTCTCAGAAGTTCAAAAGCCAGTTCCATTATCAACACCTCAATCAATGCAGGAAAAGGCACACCTTCCCTAGCAGCTGCAACGGAAAATGTTAATGATGTTGGTATCATGGCAGGATGGAAGGTAGTTAATGCCAGATAGAATCCTGGTATTGCAAAAGATAGAAATGCAGCACAATATCTTAATAATCTTACAAAACTCATTACATACCATCTTTGATAATAGTCTTCTGACGATTGAAAAAAACAATTAAGTGTTGTAGGTAACAAAAGAACAAATGGTGTATTATCTACAACTATTGCCACTCTTCCCTCTAGTATTGCAGATGCAGCTTTATCTGGTCTTTGAGTTACTTGAGATTGAGGAAACGGAGAATACCAATTAGTTTCAATCATTTGTTCTAATGTACCACTTTCTAATACACTATCAATTTTAAAATAACTCATTCTTTCTTCTATTTCTTGTAATACTTGAGGTCTTACAAGATCATCTAAATACATAAGTGCTACGTCTGTTCTTGTTCTTGTTCCTAACTGTATTTGCTTTACTTTTAATTTGCTATCTCTTATACGTCTTCTAATAAGTACTGTATTAATTCTAAATGCTTCTGAGAAACCTTCTTTTGATCCTCTTATCACATTTTCTGTATCTGGTTGTTGTACTCCCCTGTTAGGGAATCCTTTTGTTGCTACTACTATGGCTTTTTCATAGCCATCAATAAAAATTACAGTATCTCCTGATAGTACTGCTAATACTGCATCATCCATTATATTGACTTCTTTTAAATCTGCTGTTGCAAACCCACCATCTTTTATGAACGAAAATTTATCTTCATCTGTCTCTGGTAAAGTTTTTCCTACACCTCTTACTTGTACTAATAGTTGTTCTAGCACAGATTCTTCTATTACTCTTCTGTCAGTCATAACATCAATGTATACAATATATGCCCATACGTCTTTGTTTTTTCCTATAGGAAATTTTCTCTTTACTAAATCACCACAATCAGTAAATAATTCTTCAAAATTTCTAATATTCGTATCTATAGAATCTGAAAACGGAATTATGACTTTGTTACTTTTTTCATCATATTTTGATTTTACTTTTTTTAATCTCACATTATTCACCTTACTCTATATTTAAATAAATCTTCCTACTACGAAAAGTACAAATGCTGCTGATACATAAATAATTCCCAAAACAATACTAATAATATGCTCTTTTTTCATTTTTTTTCTGTATAGTACTTTCCTGTCCCATACAAGAAGAACTAAGCCACCAATTAATAAGAGGACTATAAATTTTACAGAAAAAACATTTCCTAATTTGTCTAATATACTTATCATTATATTCCCTTCCTTTTTTTACATTTTTTGTATTTATAGATATTTTTATTCAATATAAATAAACTATTTTTTATATATATAAAAGTACAAAAAAAATAAGCTATTGGTTTTCTGCCAATACCTCATCTTTCTATAGTCATTATTTATTTTTTTTATCAAATATTTCAATAACTGCTATTTCTTGATTAACTATATGTTGTACCGCTATCTTTCTTGCTTCTTCCACATCTCTATTTTCAATTGATTTTACAATCAAATCATGTTCTTTCACTAGAATACCAAAATCAGCAACTTTTCTAATATACTCAACTCTATAACGATAGATTTGTTCTCTTAGATTATTTATTATTTGAATCAATTTCTCATTTTCAGTTGAATTAAATATTATATCATGGAATTCAACATCTTTCTTAATTATTTGCTCTATATCATGGTCTTCACATGCTTTTTGAAATGTTTGAGTAGTTCTTCTTAAATCGATCAAAGACTCCTCTGACATCTTTTCGCATGCTATCTTGACTGCTAATTCTTCAAGTGCCGCTCTTACTTCTAATACATCTTTTATATCTTTATGTGTAATCTTGGCTACCTCTGCACCTTTTCTAGGTATCATGACTACTAGTCCTTCAAGTTCTAATTTTCTAATAGCTTCTCTAATCGGAGTTCTGCTAACGCCCATTCTTTCAGCAAGTTGCTTTTCCATTAATCTTTCTCCAGCTACAAGCTCACCTTTTAAAATGGCCTCTCTCAATGTATTAAAAACAACATCTCTTAGGGGCAGATATTCATTTAGATTAACTTTCAATTTATCATCCATTACCTTATTACATCCTTTCTTTCATTAGAAAATGTTTAGCTATTAAATATTGTAGTGGTATATACGAATTTAGCTATATTGTTTACCTTTAATTTATGGGCAAGATTATGAGCCTTATGTTTGTCTTCGAATATGCCAAAAACGGATGGTCCACTTCCAGTCATTAATGAACCTATAGCTCCATTTTCTATCATATACTCTTTTATTTCATTTATTACAGGATATTTTTTTATGGTGACGGTCTCTAGAATATTTCCCATATTTAAACAAATCTGATGTAAGTCACCTTTATTAATGCTTTCAATAATTTTATCTGTATCAGGTCTGACCTGTATATCATTTAAATCAAGATTACTATATACAAATCCAGTAGAGACATTGATACCTGGTTTTGCTATGACAACATACGCATTAGGAAAACGATTAAGAGATGTCAATTTCTCACCAATTCCTTCACTAAGAGCAGTTCCCCTAAGCAAGCAATACGGAATATCTGCGCCAAACATTGTACCAATTTCCATCATTTCATTCATGGACATGTGAAGATTAAAAAGTTTGTTCATCCCTACTAATGCAGCTGCTGCATCACTACTTCCACCAGCAAGACCTGCAGCTACTGGAATAACTTTATATAAATCAACAAAAACTCCAGTTTTTATGTCATATTTATCTTTTAGATATTTTATAACTTTGTATACTAGATTTCGTTCATCAACTGGTAAAAAGGACAAATTGGTTTGAATCTTTATCTCATCTTTTTTTATTTTCTTGATATTAATTTTGTCGTATAAGTTAATAGTCTGCATGATCATCTTTACATCATGGTAACCATCTTCTCTTCTACCTATTACATCAAGTGATATATTAATCTTGGCTCTAGCCTTAATATTAATTCTATACATAATAACCCTTTCAGATTTTTAATCTTTTCATTCTGATTATCTATACATATTGAACTTGAACATCTATACACCCATATTAATAAGTTCAATATATTTACCTTGATTTTATAAGCCTAATAGATCTAAATAATTGCTGGTTCTATAGCAATTATTTAATTCAGCTTATATAGCTTGTATCTTGTATACTTAATATTATATACAATGTATATTTATAAATCAAGAAAAAGAGAAAAAAAAGAACGCTAAGCGTTCTTAAATTTCAAGGCTATCAATGTTTTTAACTATTATTAATTTATCCCCTCTTTTTACATCAGCTGAGTCCAAATTATTAACAGCTTTTATATCATCTATCTTGGTTGAATATGTTTTTGCTATATCCCATAAAGATTCATTGTCTTTAACAATATAACCTACTACGCTAGGAGTATTTTGAAGTTTTTTCATATCTAATTCATTTTCTAATAATCCATTTATTATGTTTAATTCTTGATTATCAAACACAATTGTATCTAGATTAACCCCGCATTTTACTTCTACTTCCTTATCACCTAACATACTACAGTTAATATAGCTTATAGATGGCTTTATAGACATTCTACTGTCATCTTTGATACCTTCTGCATCTATTACCTGATTAAACGGTAAAACAGCGTTATATACATTAATAGGGCTATTATCATCAGCTGCTACATACATTATTTTACCAAACACAACACCTTCAACTTCTACTTTATCCTCAAATACATCTATGTTATCAATATTTACATCACCTGTTGCATAATATATCTGCATAATTTCTGGATCATTAGCATTCATTTCAATGGTTTCTTTTATTTTACATTGGCTTTGATTTTTGCAAAGTAATGTTTCATAATTAACTAATTCTTTTTCTATGTCAATATCTTTGGATAAAGAATATACATCTGTTAGAATGCTATTTTTTTCTTCTGAGTATACCTTAATATCCAACTGGGTTACGATATCTACTGAGAATACTCTTTCTTCTCCATCTATATCTGGTCTAATCTGAATCTTATCATCTACAATTTTAATATCAATATCATAATACATTTCTTCATTGATGCCATTACACTCAATTACACCGTTGAATGGCATTTCATGTTCAACGAATTCTAGATTGTTCTCTCCTGATTCACCTAGATATAAAGTATCAAGTGCTACTACTCCTTTAATATTGATCTTATCATCTAATAGCCTGAATTCCTTATTCTTGATGGTTCTATCATACCACAATATTTCCGTTATATTTGGTTTGCTGCTTGGAATAGCTAATTCATCTTTTATTTTGTATGTTTCTTTCTTGGATGTATGCATCTTACATATTGTAATATCATCCCATCTACTCTGAATATCCCCTGCACCGCAAATATCAGTAGGAACATACATTTCCTTTTTCTCATCAACCATAATCTTCACTTGTACGATTGCCTTTACATTAATCTTTCTAGTGTTGATTGGTGTAATCTTCATCTCTTCTATGACATATTCAGTCTTAATACTATCATTTTTAGATACATCATCCATGTTAATAGTTTCCTCTAGAGGTATAAGACTTATCATATTATGTACAGGCTTGGAATCATTAAGAGGTACATACAGTACCTTACAACCAAATTCACCTTTCACTAAAACTTTAGAATCATAAACATCAGTACCTGTAATGTTTACCACCGAATTACTCTGCAATATTTTATCAATGTCAGGCTTGATATCTGGCACATTAATATCTTCATCTATTGTCATCTGAAGAACTCGGTTACCTTTCGGTTTAATTAACGCTATGTTTCTTTGCTCCAGTTCTAAACTCAAAAAAATCCCTCCTAAAACCTTTGTCTATATTATTATATTAAGGTTAGGAAGGATTTTATGACTATTATTTAATTGTTAGATATAATACTTAAAGATAATTGCGAAATTTATTCCTGACATAATGATAATTCAACGTTATTGGTTAATATATCAGTATAACTATATGAAACAGTTCTATAAGTATTCTGTAGTTCATTTTGTACTTTGACTACAAAAATGCTTGGATATGTGCTCTGTAGTACACCCTGTTTAATGACAATTCTTTTTCGTCCCTTATTAGCTTTAACTAAAACTTTACTACCGACGTACCCGTCTACCCGTTTTCTTACCTCGGTAATATCTTCTTTTGCAATCATTTTTAACCACCTCATCTTTAACAACTACTACTAGTATATCATAATACTATAAGCAGGTCAATAAATTTTTAAATTATATCAAATAACACCATAAATGTCAATAGAATTAAGAGACTTTTTTACTATTTTATGGTTTTTTTATTTGGGAAGCTATAACTTTGTTATCACTTTTCCCCTAATTTTACTTTTATTGAAACATCCTAGAATACGACTATCCTTGCTTAAACTTCTATTATCGCCTAGAAAAAAAACATTTTCTTTGGGTACATATAGGTCAATATTTCCTATGGTGGTTCCTTTTGCATAATTTTCTTCTAAAACCTGGCCATTTCTTATAACTTTATTATCTATTATCTGAATATGATCTCCTTCAAGACCAATAATTCTCTTAACTATTCTACTAACTTTTCCATTTTCTTCATAGCAAAGTATAATAATATCACCCTGTTTGTGTTTTGTTATCAGTGTAATAGCCTTTGATACTAATATGTAGTCGTTATCATATATAGTATTCTCCATAGATCTGCCTTTTACTTTCATAGGCCAAATTATTAAAGAAATAACACCCACAATTACTATTGAATATATAAATGCTATAACCCAGTCTCTAAATATTAGTTTATCCAATTTCTTCATTTTTATACGACCCCTAGAATTTTTATACATTATTATTAACTTTTTACCACTAATCACCTCTAACATTTCTTTGGTATTTTAGAAATTCATACTGAAAACGAAAGTCATTATTGCTAGATTTTGTTATCTTTACAATATTTTAGGGGAAAAGTAATCTTTTCCCCTTGATTTCTACTTATAGTATACCGGTAATGATAAATCTTCTGTTTTTACAACTACATATGGATATGATAGACTCATGGTAACTGTATCATCTTTTGACGGACCTAACAGCTCTGTTGTAATCACAACATAATCTTTGGATTCATACACTTCTTTCACTTGTATACTATATCCACCTGTTGGCTGTTCTCCATATCCAACAACTATGTATAAATATTGCCCATCACTGAAACTAAATTTAAATGGTTCCGCCTTGGACTCTTCGATCTTTTGTTTTATAACATCTGGTACATCTTTTTCTTCTACTACAGTAAATTCCAGATCTCTTATCTTATCTTCATCTTGTTCCTCTGCCTTATTACCACATGATGTAAATATACACACTATAAGTAAACACAAAACAAAAATAATTTTTTTCATGCTTTCACCATAAAATTTCTATTTATATTATTTTATTGTTTTTGTGTTCAAATTATACCCTAATTTTGAATAATATTATTAATGATTTTCATAACTCCTTCTGAAAATTCTTTTAAGTGTTTATCTGCTTCATCATTACTAGCGTCTTTTATACCAAAATAGAATTTAATCTTTGGCTCTGTTCCTGATGGTCTTACGCAGAACCATGACCCATCTTCTAGCGTATAGTAAAGCACATTTGATTTAGGTAGATCTGTATCCTCTAAGTAATCTACCGCATCTATTACTTTGACACCATTAATATCTTTTGGTGACTCATTTCTTAATATACTTAGTATATGTTTTATTTTGTTAACGCCTTCAATACCTTTTAAAGTAACCGATTCAAGTGTTTCTTTGTAATAACCATATTTTTCATATACTTTTGTTAATGCATCATAAAGAGTTAAGCCTTTTAATTTATAGTATGCTCCCAGTTCACATACCATCATGGTTGCAACAACAGCATCTTTATCTCTTGCATGAGTACCAATTAAACAACCGTAACTCTCTTCAAACCCAAATAGATATTCATAGGAATCATCTTGTTTGAATTCTTTTATCTTTTCACCTATATATTTGAATCCTGTCAATACCTTAATTAATTCAACATTATAATTATCTGCTATCACACTTGCCATATCAGTTGAAACGATTGTTTCAATAACAGCCCCATTGTCCGGTAATTCATTATTTGCTTTCTTCTGAGATAATATATAGTCCAGTAATAAAACACCTATCATATTACCTGTTAGAGCTACATAATCGCCATCTTTTTTAACTAATACACCTAATCTATCTGCATCTGGGTCTGTTGCTAATATAACATCTGCATTTTTTTCTTTTCCCAGTTTAATTGCAAGTTTGAATGCTTTTATATCTTCTGGATTAGGATAACTTACTGTTGAAAAATTACTGTCAGGTAATTCTTGTTCTTTAACAACATTCACATTATTAAAACCTATCTCGTCCAAGATTCTTCTTACAGGTATATTTCCAGATCCGTGAAGTGGTGTATATACTATAGAAAAATCGTCAGAAGCCTTCTTGATTGAATCAGGATTGATAATTTGTTTTTTAAGTTCTTCTATATATCTATCGTCAATTTCTTTTCCTATAACATTATATAGTCCTTCTTTTATAGCAGTCTCTTTATTCATAGATTTTACATCTTTGTAGTCTGTAACTTTCTTAACTTCATTTATTATTTCAACATCTTTTGGGGAAGTAATCTGAGCTCCGTCTTCCCAATATACTTTATAACCATTGTAGTCAGCAGGATTGTGACTAGCAGTTACAACAATTCCTGCTACGGCACTTAACTCTCTAACTGCAAATGATAATTCTGGTGTTGGTCTTAAGCTCTCGAAAACATAAGCTTTTATACCATTAGCATTCAATACAAGTGCTGCTTCATCAGCAAATTCAGGGGACATATATCTAGAATCATAAGCAATGGCCACTCCTTTATTGCTTGCTTCCTGTCCATTTTTTTTGATGTAATTAGCTAACCCTTGAGTTGCCTTTCTAACAGTATAGATATTCATTCTATTGTTACCAGCACCTATAATACCTCTAAGTCCACCTGTACCGAATTCTAAATCCTTGTAGAATCTCTCTTGAATCTCCATATCATTATCTTTAATTTCTCTTAGCTCTTTTTTTGTTTCTTCATCAAAGTATTCATTATCTAGCCACATATTGTACTCTTTTAAATAATCCACGTGTCTACCTCCAAATTTATTATATTATAGAATCTAATCATCATATACATCCTCAGAAGACGGTGTATCTTTATCTTCTGCATTAGATTCTTTATTATCTAGTCCATTATTATCAGAATTGTCATTATCTGTATTATCATTGTTATTGTTAGGTGTTGTTGCACTATTATTAGAGTCATCAACTAGATCTTTATCAATCACTTTTAACTTAGGTAGAGTGTAGAAAGAATCCTCTCCATCATCTTCAACAACAAGCTGATGCATTTGAGAATAATATCCATCTTTTCTAAGAGTTATTGTATGTTCACCTGGATTTATTGGTGAAGTAATCGGTATAACTCCAATATAATTACCGTCTATATATATATCTACTCCCACTGGACTATCTATATGTATATAAGTCGGCTTTTTCTCTAGGTTTATTTCAAAAGTTACAAATGATTTGTTGACAACTAGTTCTTTTTCCCAATCAACATAATTATCTTTTACTACTTTAACTGTATATTTACCATAATCTAGAGGAATTGGCTCTGAAAAATCATTATATGTTTCACCATTAATTGAGAATGATATACCTTCTTGTACAATACTGAATTGAACCATACCTTTTCTTGGTGTAGCATCTTTTACGTTAATGACTACTCTTTGGTCTTTCTCGACCATAACTTCAGTTTCATATGTCAATTGCTCATTAGTGACTACAATATCATGGACACCTACAGGTACAGCTACTAGTGTCACATCTTTTATATCAACTGTTTTATTTGTTCCTATTTGCAATATTCCACCAATAAAATTGCTATGGTTTTCTAAGGAAATATATCCATGTCCATTCTCCATGATTATAGTCCAAACATTGTCTTTATAACCCAATAGAGTAACTACATCTTCTTCAGTTAATTCCTTAATATCAAATGGACTTCCATTGAAAATTGTTACTAATTCATCTGTATAGTTATACTTATCATTACCTATTGTAATAGTATTCTTTTCTTTATCCACAACTGCACCTTTTATTTTATTTATTTTCCACGTTCTTGCAGTCTTATGAACATATTCTGGTCTCATTTTACCTTTGTCGTATTTTGTTTCTACCATATCTCCAATATTAAATTGAACAAGTGTCATTAATGATCCATATTCATCTTGGATATCAACAGCACTATCCATATTCAATATAGCAGATTCGTTACTATCAATATTAAATATCGTTAATGTATCATTTACTGAATCAACTTTTTGTACAACCCCTAATGCTTTTTCATATTCTATATCTCTATTGACATCATTATTGTCTACAGGTATTTCTGTATCTTGGTCCACTTTATTATTGTTGGTACTTTTCTTCTTACCACCACCAAGGACCATAGAAAGTACAACTATAAGTATAACTGCTAGTCCTAAAACGCCAACAATAATCATTTTACTAATAATATCCATTTTCTTTTTCTTCTTATTATTATTCATAATTCCACCTCGTATTCAAATTATATTATTAACATGAACCTATCTCTTTAATCAATAGTTAAGAAAATGTTAATAGAGATTAATTCCCAAATATCTAAGTTGAATTAATCTAATGTATAATCTTGTCATAAAGTTTTTCTGCTTCTTCATTATTCTGTGTTAGCTTTTTTGACATGTATAGTCTAGGTATATGTTTTACATTATAATCAGTAAGCCTTTCTTTTGCAAGTTTATTAAGATGATACGGTATTTCAAATATTCGTTTAAGCCTATCTAGAGCCTCTTCTTTCTTGTCATTCTTTATATTTTGTTTTACCATGTCTAATAATATATTACTATATTTTTCTAGATGATTAATACTCAGAGGGTTAAGATCAACTATTTTTTCAGCAGATATATAGGCTTCTTCTAAGTTTCTATTTCTATAATCAATATCTCTTTTAATAATGTAGCCATCTATAGCAAATGAATTCTGACTTATGATTTCCTCAGCTAATTCATACGCTTCTTTTTGTTTTACATCTTTATATTCATTAGCTAGATTGATTTTAGCTTCTGTATCATAAGGATACAGACGTAAAGATTCTTCATATTCTCCAATATAAGCTAGATAAGAGCTTAGCGCCATATAGATATATATGATTAGACAAAAGGCAGTAATTATTAATATACCTACCCTTTTAATATTTAGTTCTTTTATTTTTGTTTCGTCTACAAATACAATTGTTAGGATTAAGAATATGATAACCAAGAACTGCCAATCAAAATCAATGGCACCATGTCCAAATATGATTAGCAATATTAGCTTATCATAGATTGATAATCTTTTACTTAATGTATTTGATACAAAATATATACCTACAAGTACAAAACCACCTATTCCTATATCCATAACAATCTGTAATACATTGCTATGTATATATTTTACATAATAAGTAGCTCCTGTCTGATATAATCGCTGTATATAATAATACCCTAGATGCCCAGTTCCAAAGGGATGATCCTTCATTATTTCTAGACTGTCTTTATAATATAATAACCTTGTGAGCCATTCACTGGTTTTTGTAGATGTTTCTTCAATTCTATCAAACATATGGGAGAAATCACCAAATGTCATAATTATATACCATAGTCCTGCTCCTAATAACACAGCAGGTATTAAGTATTTTATCTTTTTCCTATCATAAACAATAATAATCACTACTGCACCTAGAGCTATTATATACATACTTCTACTAAAGGATAATAGAAGCGCAGCCCACATAATTACTATACTTATTAGATGGTAAATATCTAATTTTTCCCTGTTGATTACTAGAATTATGCATACCAAAATAAAAAGAGCAAAAGTATTTGGATATTGAAAAAAAGAACCTAACCTTCCCTTCTGTATCAATCCCTCTTTTAAATAAGGTATAAAAAAAGCTGATAGACTAATAGCAGACATCATAATTCCGCAACCAGAAATGGCATCCGTAAAAATCTTCTTGTTCATATTGGTTTGCATAATAACTAAATAGAACAAATATATTACCAATACTTTCAAAAAACCCATATATGCCATACCTTTATCAACAGCATAAAAAATAGAAATGAAATATAATGATATACCTATTAATATACAATAATGGTTTAAACTTTGTTCAAAACGCAAAGTTCTATTAGTTCTAATGTAATACATTAGAATTCCTAATAGAATGGCTCCAGCTAGATATGCTACATGATAAAAATATGCTCCTTGCAGAAAAGGACATATCATTATAAAGCCTATCATTATTATGTTAATTTTCTTCTTACACATATTTTTCTTTCCTTAACTTGAGTATTGACATTCATATTATCTTTTCGTTTATATTTTATAGTTTATTAGGGTATTTAACAAGGGTTTTTAAACTTTTTTATACTTTCTCTTTTAACTGAGTAGGTGTTATCCCTACATATTTCTTGAATATAGAGCTAAAATATCTTGAATCATTAAATCCTACTAACTCTGCTACTTGATATATCTTGATATTTTCATCTTGTAATAATTGAATAGCTTTCTTGCATCTATATCTGTTTAGATAATCCACAAATGTATAGCTTGTCTCTTTTTTGAATAATCTGCTTAGGTAACTCTCTGTTATATATAATTTTTCTGCAACATTTTTTATATTAACATCATTGTAATAATCATCTTTTATGCATTTTATAGCTTTTACTACATATTTTATCTTGCCTTCAACTCTACCATTATTATCATACTCATGAAAATTTAGTGTTGTATCCACTTCTTTTACATCCTGCTCATAAACCTCTTTTTTAGCTTCTATGGAATCAACTGTTTTAATTAGTGCACTAAATAGTTCACTATCCTCAACTGGTTTGAGAAGATATTCTTTTACACCTAATGAAATAGCTTGCTGCGCATATTTGAATTCATCATATCCCGATATGATTATGTATTCTGCTTTAGTTTTATTCTGTAGGTTTTTAATCATTTTTATTCCATCCATCTTCGGCATTCTGACATCTGTAATAATAATGTGTGGTTTTACCCTTGAAATAACTTCTATGCCTTCTTGTCCATTAGAGGCCTCCCCTACAACCTTACATCCAAATTCTTCCCAAGGTGTAGTGACCACTAGTCCTTTCCTTGTTAACATTTCATCTTCAACGACTACGACTTTTACCATAAAACCCAACCTTTCAAATACTAATAAATTTAGTACTTTTCTTTGTAATATGCTTTAATTGGTATTTTTATAATTACCTTTGTTCCAGTATCAGAATTACTCTTGATAGTGATACCACTCAAATCTCCATAATATAATTTTACCCTTTGGTCAACATTGTATAGACCGATATGATCATCACTTTTCTTGCATAGAGCTTTTTCTAGCTGTTTCTTATTCATGCCTATCCCATTATCCAATACCTCAAAATACAATTGATAATCTTTTTTATAGCATCTTATTATGAGGGTACCTTTTTCATCAATATTCTCAAATCCATGAACTATGGCATTTTCTACGATGGGTTGTAAAATCAGCTTAGGTATATAGTAACCTAGAATTTCATTATCTGTATATATATTAACATCAAAACCATCGTTATATCTTATCTTCTGGATTTCTAGGTAATTATTTATCAAATCCAAGTTATCCTTTACTGTCAAAAATTCTTGCTCACAATTAATGCTATTTCTTAGCAGGCTTCCTAATTGGGTTGCTATAACACTTATTTCTTTTACATTATTGAGTTTTGCAATCCATTTTATTGCATCAAGTGTGTTATATAAAAAATGTGGTTTAATCTGAGCTTGAAGAATGTTTATTTCTGCAATTCGTAATCTACGTTGTTTATCTATAGCACTGTCTATGGATTCTTTTAATCTGAGTACCATCTGATTAAAACTATTTTCAAGCATTCCCAGTTCATCATTTCGATGAAGATTAATTTGGACTGTCAAATCTCCTTCTTCTACTTTTTTCATACTTTTAACAAGTTTTTTTATAGGTCTAATCATATAGTTGGCTACTATAAGTGAAATAAAAACAGCAAGGGATATACTGATTATAAAACTCTGGATAATCGTTTTCCTTATATTGCTATTATTCTCTTGTATGATATTCAGTGGAACTGTTGCAACTGTATCTCTATATGGCAAATCCAAAAAAAACCCTTCTTTTTCAGGATGATTAGCATCAGTTATTATATAATAGAATTCGTCTAATAACATGACATCTAGTAGTTTACTGTTTCCTATAGTATTAATAATATCTACTATAGCATTTCTTTTAATATCTATGATTACATAACCCACAGGGTTATTATTGTTGTCGTATATTTTTTTACCCATAGAAAAAACAATAGTCTCACCCATATTATTGATAAATTTTTCTGGATATAAAACTATTTCATTTTGTTCATTCATCTTTCTGAAGACACCCCAACCATTTTGCAGATTGTTTTTATACATCTGAGGTAATGGAGATGTTTCAAATACTGGGTTACCTTTTGTATCTAATATATATATTGGAAATTTATATTTTTTACTTGCTAACAATAAGTATATTTTTTGATTGATTTCGTAGTAGTAGTCATCTGATATTTCATTGCCTGACAAAGTTTTATGAAGTTTAGAATCTTTACTTATCATATTAACGATGGTCTTATATTCATTTAAGAATGTGTCTATATTTTTGTTAATGTTGATTAAGCTGTCATAGGCTTCATCATATATTGCATCTTGTAAAATTTTTGACGAGAAAGTGAATCCTAGAAGGGTTAGAACTAGGGGTGGTATGATACCGATTAGAATGAAGATGATTAAAAGTTTACGGAATAAAGTTCTTTTAGGTTTCATTGATAAACCCTCTTTCTATTTGAACTAGTAAGTTATAATGAATAGCTTTGGGTTATTAATAAAATTAGTTTTATTTTAGTGTATTTATGGCTAGAGGGTGTATAATAATTGCATTTTACTTGCCTTACCCTGAGAAGCGGTCGGTCTGCGTAAAATGCAATTATTATACACGGTTTTTTTGCCGTACCTTACGTTAATTATGTGAGTTATAATTGTGTTGATTTTTTTATTGGATACATTTATATTTTTATTACCTTAATCTTAATAAGGTAGGTGTTTTATTTAGTTTAATGTAATTAAAGTTTGTTTTGTTATAATTGTGGTTATATTATTTCTTATAATTTTATTTGATAGTATACATTTTTGTTTCTGGGATATTGAGTTTGTTTATTATTGATAGGGGGTATTTTAGGTTGCATATTTCATTTTTTCTGTGGCAGTCGCTGCCTAGGGAAAAGAGGATGTTTTTTTGTAGGGCTTTTTTCAGGAAATTGGTGTTTGGTTCTTTCCATAGGCCGCTTATTTCTATAGCTACTTGGTGTTTTTCGCATAGAGTCAGTAGTTCTTCTTCCCATGTGGTGATGTAGTCGGTATCTATTAGTTGTTCGTAGAATGGTAGTACTGTACAATGTCCTAGAATATCAACTTTAGTTCGTTGGAAGGTTTTTGTTATAGTTTCAAGTATACCTTCTAGTATGTATCTACAATCAGAGATTTTGTATTCTTGTTTGTAGTTGTCTCTGTGTCCTGCTCTGTACCCGAAATATTCAGATAACCAAGTTCGTTGGTTTATGGTATCGTTATAAGTATGTACACTTGAGATCACATAATCTAGTTTGCCTAATATTTTATCGGACCACTCAGTGTAATCTCCTATATTTGCTTCTACGCCTTTGTAGACATTGTATTTTTCTAATTCATCAAGATATTCTTCTATCGCCTTCTCAGTAGTCATTTTAGAACAGAAAACGTGGTCAGAGATGCCTATCTTATATCCTGATTCATCTGCAACTTGTAATATTTCTTCAACAGTGGCATCTCCATCCGAAAAAAGAGTATGTGTATGTAAATCCATTACGTCCATAATCACTAATTCCTTTCAAATATATATCATTTCCGAGTTATCACTTTAATAAATTAATTCTTGTTATATTATACCATCAACATAACAACATATGTATTGCTCAAGCCAAGTGTAAATAATCCTTCGTTTTACGCAGACCGACCGCTTCTCAGGGTAAGGCAAGTAAAATGAAGGATTATTTACACGCCCCACCCCAATATAGTATTATTCTACATAGTTATTCCTTTACCACCAGAAATCTTATTAAATATCAAAATAGAAATAATCGTAGTAACAGTCAATATAGATGCTAAAGCTGCCGCAGTACCAAAACTTGCCCTAACAACTTCTGTATAAATAGCAACTGAAATAGTAGCCGTCTTACCAGTATACAAAATAACACTTGAACTCAATTCATTTATAGTGGTAATCCAGCTGAGTATTGCTCCAGATAGAACTCCTGGTGCCATCAACCTTGCAGTGGTCTTGAAGAAAGTCTTCATAGGTGAAACCCCTAGATTAATTGAAGCTTCTTCAATACTAGGATCTATCTGATATAAAATAGCTGTACTTGACCTAATTGTATAAGGTAACTTTCTAATAACATACGCAATAATCAATATCCATGCTGTACCAGCTAATACAACTGGTCCTTTATTGAAAGCTACAAGAAGACTAATACCAAGTACCGCTCCTGGAATAACATAAGGAAACATGATTAATATATCTAACAAGCCATTGACTTTTGATTTCTTCCTTACAATCAAATACGATAATAATAAACCTGCGATAACCATTATTATAATAGCTATTGTAGAATATAAAAATGTATTAGATATATTCGTAGATAATTTACTAATAATCATTTTATAACTATCAAGACTGAAGCCTTTTACAAAGATAGGTCCCTTGGTTTTAATAAATGAAGTTATAACTACAACAACTTGTTGAACCATGGCAAAACCTGCGACAATCATACAAAAAGTTGTTAATCCTATCCTCTTACCTTTTGATAACTTAACAACTTTTGGTGGTCTAAGAGAACTCATCATATAGCTCTTCTTTGCAATTACCATTTTCTGGACTAACAAAATGGCTACAGCACAAATTATTATTATTACGCTTAACATACTTGCTATAGTTGCATTACCACCGATTTCACTCATATATTCTTCATATATAAGAACTGGTAATACTTTGTATCCTTCTCCTATTAACATAGGTGTCCCAAAATCCGCTAGAGATGTCATGAAGACCATTAATGCACCTGCTGTTATAGTAGGAAGTATTAGTGGAAAAGTGATAGTAAATAATTTCTTCATTCCAGATACTCCTAAGTTTTCAGCAGCCTCTTCGATTGATGAATCCATAGTCTTGAGTGCACCAGAAACAAAAAGATAAACATATGGGAAAAACTTCAATGTAAATACTAATACTATACCTGTCCATCCATAGATAGTCGGTAATTCTATTCCGATACTTCTAAATAAGTTAGTCAAGAATCCATTTCTTCCAAGTAATAATATCCATGAATATGCCCCAATGAATGGTGGTGATAATAGTGATAGTATAATCATTATATTAATTAATGGTTTCCCCCATATATTATAACGTGTTGTTATATATGCCATTGGCAGACCTATTACTGTTGATAATATCGTAGCTGTAATTACAACAGATAGACTATTGAAAAGTGTTTTATAATAATAAGGGTATTTAAAAAACTCTAAATAATTAGCAAGAGTAAATCTACCTGTATCTTGTGAAATAAAGCTTTCTTTTATCATTGAGAAGAAAGGATATATTAATACTACAGCCAAAGTGGCAAATGCTATAATTCTAATTACGTTCCAGAAATTAAAGAATTTCCTTAGTCGTTTCATTATAGAAGTACCTCCTCGCCAGTGCTATCATAAATATGTATTCTATCAGTGGATAATATCAAACTTACTTTATCACCTTGTTTCCTTATACGAGATATGTCTTTTGTATATTCATTAACCTCAACTATCTGACCATTAGTAAGTTTAATTTCATAATTAATGAAATCACCTAGAAAAGTACCTATGACAATTTCTCCTTGTAAGTTATCATTTTTTTCATCTGTAATCATTATTTCTTCTGGTCTAGCACCTACAATTGTTTCACCTGTATAATCTTTCTTTAATTTTATATTGATGATTTTACCGTTGATATTGATTTTGGTACCATTGGAATCTTTCTTTATCACTTTACCTTTCAAGTAATTAGATGTACCTATAAAATCACCTATAAAAGTATTTTGAGGATCTTTATATATCTCCACAGGCGTTCCTACTTGTTGAATAACGCCTAATTTCATGACAGCTATTCTATCAGATATAGCTAAAGCTTCTTCTTGATCATGAGTAACGTAGATAGTTGTTATTTTAAGGTCTTTTTGAAGTTTTCTAATTATAGTTCTCATCTGAACACGTAATTTGGCATCTAGATTACTAAGGGGTTCATCCATCAATAGTACATCTGGATGGATAACTATTGCTCTTGCAAGTGCAATTCTCTGTTGCTGACCACCACTTAACTGTGACGGTTGTCTATCTTTGAATTGTAACATCTGAACCATTTCCAAGGCTTCTGTAACTCTATCATTAATTTCATTTTTATGTATTTTCCTAGCCTTCAAACCATATGCAACATTATTGAAGACGGACATGTGAGGGAATATCGCATAGTTTTGAAAAACCATTCCTATATTTCTTTTATGTGCTGGTATCATTTATTATCTTGTCTCCAAATGAAATATGTCCCCCATCTATTTTATTGAATCCTGCAATCATTCTAAGTAATGTTGTTTTTCCACAACCTGATGGACCAAGCAATGTAAATAATTCGCCTTCTCTAATTGTTACGCTTGCGTTGTTAACTGCTTTGTAGTCACCATATATTTTTACGGCATTTTTTATGACAACTTGATGACTCATATCTGTATCCTCCCAATATTCTATTTTAAGTATTTTTGTTAATTATGATTAATCCACAAAAAAGAATATGGAATTTTAATCATTTCTAACTTATTGTGGATCAATCTTAATCTAATTATAATATTATTATTTTGATTTTGGATTGAGGATTATTCTCTCAATTAATATTTTCCAATTACAATATCTTTCCATTTCTTTATAATGTTTTCTTTGTTATCTGATACCCATTGCAGATCATAATCAACTAGTTTGATATCTGCCATTTTTATTAAATTATCTGCGATTTTCACATCATCACGAACTGGACGTGATGCGAAATTATCTAGTATGAATTGTTGTGTTTTTGCAGTAAGAACAAAATCCATGAATTTTTTTGCATTAGATTCATTTTTTGCTCCTTTAATAATCGCGATTCCATCTGGTACTGAGGATGTACCTTCACTTGGATATACAATTCCTACTTCTGCTCCTGCATTAACATATTCCATAGCTGTCTTTTCTAGTGTTAATCCAACCGCATATTCTCCATCAGCAACACCTTTGTATACTCCTGATGAACCAGATGTCAATTTTCCATCTAGATTAGTATAAAAGTCCTTGATGAATTTCCATCCTTCATCTTCTTCATTTTTATAAGCAGTTAACATTGTTGCTAGAATCGTAAAAGATGAACCAGATCTTGTTGGGTCAGCATAGGCAATCTTACCATTCCACTTTGGATCTAGTAAATCACCCCATGAAGCAGGTACATCTTCAGGTTTGACTAACTTTTTATTATACATAATAACCATAGGAAGTGGACTTGTACCAGTCCAAGCATTATTTCTATCAATAAAAGCGGCATCTACCATTTTGGCTTCTGTGCTTTCGTATTCTGCAAAATATTGTTTGAAAGCATTCAATGATTCTGCTCCACCACCCCACATAACATCACCAAGAGCATTTTCTTTTTCTGATTCAACTCTTTTTAATAGTTCACCAGTACCTGCTGCAACAACTTCTACTTTAATTCCTGATGTTTCTTGAAATTCCTTCACAATAGGATTAATCATATCTGCTTTATGAGGGCTATATACTACTAAACTATCAGTTTCATTTTCTTGCTTAGGATTCTCAGCGTTTTTTTTATCATCCTCATTTGACTGCTTTGCATTAGTAGTATCCTTAATGTCATCTTTCTCCTTACCTCCACAAGCTACTAAAGTAGTAACTCCTAATGCTAGAACCAATATTAATGCAATGATTTTTTTCATAATAATATGTCCTCCTCCATTTAATTAGATAATATACTCATATATAAGTTTATATATATAATATAAATTTTCTACAATTTCTGCAATCCATTATTATGAACTTTTGTTTAAAATCATGAACATCTTACATGACACACAATATACATACTACTACATTTATATTTTATGTTAATAAATCTAATGATAAGAATTATATTTTGTCTGTTTTGTATATTATAAAAAATTATCTAATTTTTACTGTTTCTACCTACAGAATTAATAGTAAAGTTGACTTTTACATTTATTATGGCATTTTCAAAATATTCATTGCTACTACATTTATTATGTCTCCCATATTTTGCTACTGCATATTGAGTAATATCAAGAAAATCTTCTCTATATTCTTTTTGAATTTTTATTATTTCCTCATTAAGCATTTCTTCTAATTTCTTAACAAAAGTTTCCTCAACCAAATGTATTGTTTTCTTATCAAGATTTTGTTCTATGAGAGTATTAAGTAATATATAACCAGAAATGTCGATTGTAATATCATATTTTAATCGTTCTCCAATTTTTGATACTTTTACTTTACGCTTACTTTCCCCATTGAAGTCCAAATATTTTATAGGATCACCCGATAATATATCTGAATACTGATCAAATTTTTCAATATCGAAAAAATTAATGTCTTCATTTGCTGACAAATGCAAATACCCATGACCATCATCATTTCTTAAGAGATTAAGTAGTTTAGTTTCTCTCATATCTAATTTATACATCATTTTATCATCGCTGAATAATGCCAATCCTGTTATTTGAGGTTTATTATCATTTAGTTCTATATAAGGAAGACATACCTTTCTTCCTTCTTGAAAATACATACGTATAATATGATCAACAGTAATTTTTTTAGTAAAGAAATTAGAAAGGTGTGATAATTTAATTTCATTATATAATACATCTGAATTAGTTTCGTCACTCACGCTATCTCCACTAAAATATTTAACACACTCCCCTTCATTAACAGCAAGAAGAGCTTTTAACCCTGCATTTGGATCTCTTAAAATACCATCTAGTATATCTTCTATACCAAATTTTGCTCTTTCTTCACTAATGATTGCAACTAATTCTGTACCCAAAGAAAACCTTGAAGGCATTTTAGTCATACGGTTTTCTACTAAATCCATAATTGTATGCCCTCTACCGATATAAACAGTTGAAGATACTTTTTTTTCACCAATTATTGGTATTTCAGCAGGATCAACAAACGTAACATTATCATCAATATCAATATCATAGCCTACCCCTAATAAAATACCTAAGTCTTCTATGGGATATTCATCATAGCAACCACTTAACATAAAAGATGTAATTATTAATTCACATAATATAATAACTTTTTTATAATTTTTCATTTTTTTTACTCCTATATCTCACTTGAACCAATATTGCAGTTAGTATTCCAAAAACAAGAGAAAAGAGGATAAAATATTTTAAATAAGTACCTACTATATCTAATCTATTATGCTCCGATATCATGAAATAAGAATAGATTAAAATAAGGCAACTTGATATGATTACAGATATTTTATTACTCAATCCAGAAAAGCTTGCTATGCAATAAGATACTAGATAATTACTGCATACTATAGTTTTCAATACTATCAATCCCCAAAAGAAAGTAAAGACAGAAGTTAAATTAGAGAATATAGGAAATGATATTGTCCCTATTATATAGAATAGCGGAAAATCAATTCGAGAAGCAAGTTCCCAACCTAAATAATAAATCACTACGAAACTAACAAAAGTATATATGGCTGTAGTTATGAGACAAGCAATTATTCCAGCTCTTAATACATGTTTTCTATTAGATATTTTACTGATTATTATAAAACTGATTTCTACTAACGAATACTGTGTAAGGTTCTCAAGCATACCTTTTGGGATTTCTCTAGGTGAATGAAGAATAGGCTGGATATTAAGCACTGATCCTTCAGGAATTATAAATACTAATGATAAAATAAAAACTACAGTTAAATAAAAATAGAATTCCGATATTCTACCTACTATATTTAATCCTGACATTGTTATTACAGTTGATACTAATAAACAAGGTATTATTATTCTGTAAGGAGATAGAAAAGAACTTATTGTTTGATTTAAATTATTGGCAAATCCAGCTACTATACTTGTCATAATGGTTAGAAAATACACAAGAAATACCAACAGAATTATAAATGCAATTAGCGTTCCATAAACCTTTTTCAGCATTATCCAGAAATCGTCATGATTAGATTTTTTATCAATGATATATGCTGTTATTACAATTATTATCGGATAAATCCCTGAAACCAAAGTGGAAATCCATGAATCTTGATGAGTTACAGCTGCTCCAGATGATCCTAAAAACCCAATCCCTATTCCTATCATAGTACCAATAATCATAAATATATATTGATATCTGGTTATTGTATTTTTATTCAATTGTTATTTTTCCTCCTTCTAAAACTTCTAGGGACTCTATCTATATTTTTCAGCTTACCTCTTATTAGAGTATCTTGTAGATCTTTATACCTAACAGGAGCCAAAGGCGAAAGATAAGGTACTCCTAGACTTTCAATACAAATCAGGTGAGCAATCAAAGCGAATAATCCTATCATTATCCCAAATAATCCTAATATCTGAGCAAGTATCAGCATAAAAAATCTACATAATCTTATGGTTAGACTCATTTCGTAATTTGGTATTAGGAAAGTGCAAATTACCGTAACAGATATCACTACAAGAGTTGTAGGACTTACAAAACCTGAATTGATTGCTGCTTGTCCTAAGATAATACCACCTACTATACTTAATGTTTGTCCTACCATTGATGGTAATCTAAGACCACCTTCCCTAAGAAACTCAATGACTATTTCCATAAGAAGTATTTCAATAAAAGGAGGTAAAGGGATATCTTTTCTAGATTCAGAGATGATATAGATTAAATCCTGAGGTATAAGATCAATATTATAACTTATAAGTACAAGATATAATGGTGAAGCCAATAAAATTATGATTAATGCTAAAAGTCTGATGAAACGATCAAAATTGGCTAATATTATTTTATTAGAATAGTCTTCAAAAGCTTGAAAAAATTCTATGAAAACTACAGGTAAAGTAACTGCATAAGAGCATCCGTCAATAATAATTATTGCTTTACCTTGGATTATATCAGAAACAGCTTTATCTGGTTTTTCAACAGTCTTGTACTGTGGAAAAACGCTGAAAGGGCGCTTTTCTATATATTGCATCAACATTCCTGTGTCAGGAATATAATCAGCTTTTACTGATTTTAGTTTATCTTTTAATTTGTTAATTATTTCATTGTCAATAACTCCTTCTAAGTATATTAAAGCACCTTCACTATTGTTTTCTTTCCCAAATACATATTTTTCTATTCTAAGATTATTATTTATCAGTTTTTCTTGAATCATTGAAATATTTATCTTTATATTTTCAACAAAAGCACTTTTTGCACCTCTGATATTTTCTTCAATCTTAGCATCAGATACTTTTCTGAAACTATCTTTGAAGGTATCACAAATAATAGCATTATCTTCATTATCAAATAATACAATCGTTTGCCCTTTTTTTAAGCTTTCACATATAAACTTTAGGTCTTTTGAAACTTCTGTCGAATTTATTGAAATATACCTTTTTGAAATATAATAAGCAAGAGACGATATATCCCCAAGTTTAGTATCAATTCTAAATAAGAGCGGTGAAATAATATGTTTCTCAATACAATCTTTATCAGTTATTCCATCGATATATATTATTAAACAATTGATATTACCCTTCAATATTATATCTCTGCATCTCAAATTATAATTAGATGCCAAAAATGTGTATATTGAATGTTTATTCTTTTTTAAGTCGTCAGTTAGATTCTTAGTTATCATTAATCCATCACCTAATTATTTTTTTGTATTCTACTGACTTATTTTTCCTTTTAGTTCTATATTTTATGCATAATTAGGCTTTAATTATTTATCTTCTAAACTTTTCTTTAATTCTTTTATGAATCTCTCCTTTTTATCTTTTTGATTAATTAGTTTATTAATCTTAACCAAACTCTGTTTTGGCTTCCAGGCTCTGTTAAGATTAAAGTAATAGTTGCTGATCTTCCAGAATTTTTCTGGATACATAATAAGATAGAGAAGTATATTTAACTCTTCTTTACTCAATGGATTAATACTTACATATTTATCAATTGCCTTAATGCCTAACCTTACATTCCAATCATTTTTTTCTAGTACTTTTCTAAGAAGACGATACAAATCAATTACTGGAATGTCTATATTACAGTACTCAAAATTCATGGTATATAATTTTTTATTGCTGACTAATATATTATGGTGTATATATTGTCCATGTATAATGACATTTTTGTTATAGTATTTATCTACCAAATTATTGTATTCTGATAATTCTATTAAGGAAAGTGCCTCTGCTGCTTTTTGGTAATAGTAATTAAAACTGCTCAAAAAGCAGATATCAAACTCTGACCATTTACCAATTTTTCTTATTTTATTTCTAATTCTAACCAACTCAATATTATGTCTTTCTAACTTACCTGATAATGTGCCTAATTTCACATAATTTTTATATCTATTGCCTCTTGGAAAATTAGTACCACATTTATGTAATACAGCTAAATTCTTGATAGAATCATATATTTCCTCTTCATCGTTGAAGAATATTTCTCTTCCGTTAATCCAATTTTTCATAATATACATTGTACCATCATCTTCATAATAAGGATTATTTTCTTTTGATAGAGCTAATCTATCAATATCACTAAATCCCTTATCATGTAGATATTCTTCTATCTCATACATGAATTTTATTTTTTCTCGATGCATTCGGATTTCCTTAAATAATTTTAAACCCTTATTAGTATCTAGTATATACGCCCCTCGTCCTTTATAACCGTTTTTTACTTTAACATCAAATTGTTCAAAAATGTTATTGTATTCCTCAAGCATCTAAATCACCCCAACTTAGCCCTAACTATAATATTTTTATCAGTATTTAAGACATTTAAATCTAATGCCCTACTTTAAAATATATGAGGAAGTTATCTAGATTATGAGGACAGGAAATTATTATTTTACGATCATAATAATAGAATAATAAAAAACCCCTATATATTGTATTGTTTTTTATCAAGCAACAATATATTGGGGTTTTAATTTAAATATTTTATTCTTTTATCTCATCGACTATTTTAAATAAATCTTTTTTTCTATTTTTAGATGGATCTTCAATAACTATATCTAATAATTTATTCAGCAAATAACCTATTTGACGACCTTCTTTTATACCGTATTTGATTAGATCTCCACCATTAACATCAAGTTCTTTTATACTTATACACTGTTCTCTAGCCTTAATTTCTACGTATTTTATTTCAGCATTATCTAGAATCGCTATTCTATCATCTAACTTATCTGGGTTTTGAGCCGTAATATCTGCTCTTTGGACAAGTATAAAATCATAAAATAATTCATGTCCTAACTTTTTCAATAATCTTCTTATGCTTTTTGAACTATCTTTCAATCTGATATCATGGAATTCTATTAGCTTAACTACTTTATCAATAGTTTTATTATCAAATTTTAGTCTTTTCAAAATATCTTTTGCCATGTTAGCACTGATAGCTTCATGACCATAGAAATGATCTATACCTAGCTCGTCAGTAGTCTTCACTTTTGGTTTTCCTATATCATGTAACAGCATAGTCCATCTAAGAGCTTTTTCAGCTTTTATAGCATTCACTGACCTAAGTATGTGCTCGTGAATGTCATAGCTGTGATATGGATGATTCTGCGAATTGCCTATACAAGGAATGAATTCAGGCATTATATATCCCATTAACTTGCACTCATAAATCTCCATAATCATATTTGGATTATCAGATACTAGCGTCTTATTAAGTTCCACTTGTATACGTTCCATACTAACATTCTTAATGAGTGATGAACAATCTGTTATAGCATCTCTAGTCTCTTTATTTATTTCATAACCTAATTGCGCAGAAAATCTTATAGCTCTTAACATCCTGAGTGCATCTTCATTAAAACGTTCCTTTGGATTGCCCACACAACGAATAATACCCTTCTCTAAATCTTCTATACCATTGAACTCATCCACTAATCCTGTTATATGATTGTAAGCCATAGCATTTATAGTGAAATCCCGTCTTTTTAGGTCTTCTATTAAGTTATTGGTAAATTCAACTGTGTTAGGTCTTCTATTATCTTCATATTCCCCATCAATTCTATATGTCGTAACTTCAATAGGGTTCTTATCCATGAGTATTGTGACTGTTCCATGTTTTAAGCCTGTATCAATAGTTTTCCCAAACAATTTTTTAACTTGATCTGGCAATGCGGAAGTCGTTATATCCCAATCATTAGGAATTTTCCCTATAAGGCTATCTCTTACACATCCACCAACCAAATATGCCTCATATCCATTATCAGTCAGTTTATCAATAATCTTCTTGGCATAATCTGGTATATCTATTTTAATTTTATTCATAAAATCATTCCTTTGAGCTGGTTATTCAGTCAATTCTTACACGACTTTTTATTTGTTCTTTACTATATCCAGCATTTTCTAATCTACTTATAATATCTTCTATATTAGGAATATATGTCTTAACTAATGAAGCATCACCTTTTAGTTCATACTCATCAAGTGAGGCTGGTATCATAAAGGAGTCCCCTAGTTTAAATTTATATTCAATATTATTATATACTACTTTTCCACTACCTGATATACACATATAAATAAAAAATTTATTTTCTGTTTTTTCTTTTAAGCTTTCTTTCAAACCAATTTTCTCTAATGAAAAATATTTATTAGCTACATAGTAGATTATTTCGTTTTCACCATCTTTTATACCAAGTCCAGTTACTATATCTTTACTGTGTTTACCTTCAAAGTCAATGACATCTAGTGATTTTTCAACATGAAGATCTCTCATATTACCATCAAGACCAACACGGTTCCAATCATAAACTCTATATGTAGTATCTGAATTCTGTTGTATTTCAGCTAATAATATACCATCTTCTATTGCATGGACAAATCCAGCTGGTATATTGATGACATCTCCAGCTTCTACTTCCACTTCATTTAGAACTTGTTCAAGATGTCCTTCCTCAAGAGCTTTTTTGAAGTCATCTTTGGATACATTATCTTTTAGTCCTGCTATTAGTTTTGCACCAGGTTGTGCATCTAATATATACCAAGCTTCACTCTTACCTAGTTCACCATTTTCATATTGCATAGCATATTCATCTTCTGGATGAACTTGTACAGAAAGTTTATCTTTTGCATCAATAAATTTTATCAGTAATGGAAATTTGTCATCACTATTTATTTTATGACCAACTAATTCTTCTGCATTATTTTCTAATACTTCTTTCAAAGTCTTGCCTTTCAATTCTCCATTTTTAATTATGGAATTACCATTATCATGGCAGGCAACTTCCCAACTTTCTCCTGTATGTTCATAAGGAATGACTTTATTTAATTTATCTTTTAATAAAGTTCCTCCCCAAACTCTTTCTTTAAAATCTGGTTCAAAAAATATTGGATATAACATATTCTTCTCCTCTCATAACTCATACTGTTTTCATCTGTCGCTTAGATTATATCAAAGCTTATATTTTTTGTATAGCTGTAAAAATATTATATTTCATTAATATACTTATTATAAAAGTTATTCCATCTTACATTATCATCAATATCAGTATAAGCTATTTCATATTCGGCATGATCACCTAAGACATGTATTACCTCTACACTTATACCTAAAGTTCTTTCATTTATATAAAAATTATTTGCTGATATTTCATCCTTGAGTTCTTCTATAGATAAATCATCTAAAAGACCGATTTGTTCACTTCTTACAGCACTAAAGTCATCACTTTTGAATTTGTCCAAAAAAGAATCATCTATATCAATGACATCTGATAATTTCAATATAGTCTGATTTTCAATATCTATATTAGTAGTATAGAAAATATTATTTGGACAAACTGATTTTTTTGCATTACCTAGTCCCGAATAGTTGATACTGATTATCTTATCATTACAAAATGAAATTTTATAATCGATTTCAAGGCTGGATATATCATTGACATCATAATAATCCAGTATGTTTAATGCTTCATCTTCGATTATCTTATTTAATATTTTTATTTCTTCTTTATCATTCTTATTTTCAATCTGAGGATAATTTATAAGGATTTTTTCCTCCGAATATGTATCTTCAACAATATTCATTTTACTGGATGAACAGGATACAAGTATAAGTACTGCTACAATAACTATTAATATTTTTTTCAACAATAGGATTCCTTCTTTCTTTTTATATCATTTGTCGGGATTTTCTACACCATATTCATTTCATATTAATTTTAATCTTTTAGATATTCTATATTATAATGGAAGAAAAATCAATGTTACAAAATATGAAGATAGTAATTTAGTATTGTAATTATTGGAGTACGGAAGTCTGTTGTCTGGCTTCCGTAAATGCCAGCTCTCTAATATTTCCTTATGGCTACTACCATCTGTAAGGTCTTATAGGTGATGCTATTCCTTTCCGCTAAACGTCCTGTTTAGAGGAAAGGCGCTTAGCCGTCCATGGCACGCTTACCGCATCACCTATAAGACCTTACTTCCATATGATCGTTGAAATCTTAGAGAACTAGCATTTACTACTTCCTCGGCTCATCTTAATTCAATAACAAAACTGATATGTCAATTGCTAAATCAATACAAAAGTAAGCCTTTTAGTAATTAGATAGTAAAATCCATCAAAGTATTTTTAATTATAATCCAAGAGACAAAAGTTACATTCACGAACGGATTGCACAATACAAATCATCATATCACTACGTTTTTTTAATCTTCATACTATAAATCAACCTATTCATCCCAATAAAAAACATCTACCCAATTATTATCCATATCCAATAATAATATAAGCAGATGCTTCTAACTTCAATAACTAATATTAATTATGCATTTAACATTACCTTTTCATCATTAAATGTTAGTGTTATAAGTCTAACTAATATTAAACTAACAATAAATGATGATATAGCAGTAACTAGGAATTGATTCATTGTCAATTCGAATGATAAAGCAGCTTTTAATGCCGAAACGCTTCCATATATTGGAATAGCATAGTGATAAAGATCAGTTGCTCCTCCACCAAACATAGTCGAGAATGCTGCAATCATAACAATCATGAATACAGGTGTTACATATGTTCCTGCTTCTTTCACTGTTCTTGCTCTAACAGATAATAAGCAAATAAGTCCTACGTATATACCAACAAGAGTAATCATAATAATCAATAACTGTATTAGCTGAAAAGATGAAAATTGCAATGCACCAAGATTCATATCAGCTCCACCAGTCAACATTTTTGATGAAAAAGGCATTGAAGCCATTATCGCAGCAAACGAGACTATAGCACTTACAATAGCCACTATTCCAAGTCCAATTACTTTTCCAAGTGCTATTGTTTCTCTCTTAACAGGTGTTAGTAATAATGTAGCCATTGTTCCTCTTTCTTTTTCTCCTGCAATAGTGTCCATACCTATACCCATTGCTCCAGAGAATAGTATGATTGCTATAAGCATAGGTAATATCATAGAAATTCCTTGTCCTGATGCTTTTTTCTCATCTACGACAATTGATTTGTTATAATCTCTATCAATATCAAATGCAACAGCATTGTTTATATCTCCAAATCTATCTGTAAGAATATTAGTTTCATATCTATCTAAAGTAATTTCAAGAAATCTTGACCTTGATTCCCTTGAATATTCTTCAGATGGATTATAAAATGTTTTGATCTCAGGTGGTAATTCCAGGTTTTTATAGTTATCTACCTTATCTATAAATTCTTCCTCGAATTGAACCATTAAATCAACTTCTCCATTTTTGATTTGATCTTTTATTGTTGTTGTATCTTCAGCAATATCTATATAAGTAATATTCATATTCAATTCGTCTTCATTTACATATTGTTTGAAATTATCTGGAGCATTTTGAATATATACTGTAGATGTATGTTCTTCTATATCGTCCATCATATTACTAAGCATACTTCCCATTATTGTATATACAATAAAGATACTAAGAGCTGGCAAAATAAATGCTGAAAAAACTAATCTACGATCAGTAAAAACTCTTTTCAATTCTTTTTTCAATATATTTCTTAACATAATATTATCGTCCTTTCCCTACATATTCATTTTATTAAAATACATTGGATATTTAGGCATTCTTAACTGTCTTTTTATATAATTCAAAGAATGCATCCTCTAGATTTTCTGTATTTGTTTCATTCAGTACATTTTGTATAGTACCATCTACAACTTTTTTTCCATTGATAATGATAGCTACTCTATCACATAGTTTAGTAGCAACGCTCATAATATGGGTTGATATTATAACCAGTTTCCCTCTTTCTTTTAGAGTTACTAGGTATTCTTCAACTGCTCTTGCTGTTATTATATCTAATCCATTAGTTGGTTCATCGAATATTACAATATCCGGATCATGAACTACACTAACTGCAATTGAAAGTTTTTGTTTCATACCTGTTGATAATTCACTTATTTTTTTATCTGCAAATTTATTTATTTCAAAATAATCAAATAGTTCTTTTTTCCTTGATATTATTTTTTTATCAGTCATTCCATGAAGTTTACCAAAAAACTCCATTGTGTAATTAGGTGTAAAGTGTTCATCTAATTTTAATTCATTAGTTAGAAACCCTATTCTTTTTCTAACTTCAGAACTATTTTTTACGACGTCATAACCATTAACACTAATTGAACCTTTTGTTGGTTTCAGTAGCGTAACTATACTTCTAAGTGTTGTTGTTTTACCAGCTCCATTTGGTCCTAAAAGGCCAAATATCTCACCTTGATTAGCAGTAAACGAAACATCGTTAACAGCTATTTTAGTGCTTTCTTTAGTTTTTAATTCTCTTTTCTGTTTACTGTTAAGCTTATATATCTTGGTTAAATTCTTTACTTCTATCATATAATGAACCTCCAATACGTAATTATTATACTGTATATTTTGTATATACACAGTATATATAGAAGTTTTTATTTTGTCAAGTCATAATATAACTTTTAAATAAGAATAATATTAATATAGAATTAATGATTAAATTTTTTATTGTTATCATAGATTAAAATATAGAAAATTGTTTTTATACCTTTAAGTATTATGATATAATATTTTTATGTATGATATTAATTATATCAAAAATGATTTCTTGGAATTATTTTATATTATTTGTACTTATTCCATTATTTAAACTTAGGCACTGAACTTATTTTATATGATTGGGGGACTTTTTGTGATTGAAATAGTCGAAGTTAGTTCTAAAAAAGATTTAAAAGTTTTTGTAAAATTTCCTACTAAGCTATATAAAAATTGTAATAATTACATTCCATCACTTCTGGTAGATGAACTTAATACGTTGAGGAAAGATAAAAATCCTGCAATGGAATTTTGTGAATCCAAGTATTGGTTAGCATACAGAGATGGTGAAGTCGTCGGTAGAATTGCTGGTATTATCAATTACGTTGCCATTGATCTATGGGATGAAAAAGCTGGTCGTTTTGGTTATATTGATTTTGTTGAAGATATTGATGTCGCAAAGTTATTATTAGAAACAGCCGAAAATTGGCTAGTATCAAAGGGGATGACTAAGATACAAGGTCCACTTGGTTTTAGCGATATTGACTTGGAAGGAATGCTTGTTAAAGGTTTTGAATACTTAGGAACTATGACTACCATCTATAATCATTCCTATTATGTTGATTATATGAACCAGCTAGGTTATTCCAAAGATGTAGATTGGCTGGAATATGAGATAATAATACCTGATAAAATACCCGAACAAATTAGAATAGTTGCAGAACGCTCAATAACAACTAACCATCTGAAAGTACTAGAAGCAAAGAGTAAAAAAGACATTATTCCTTATGTACATCAACTATTCACTCTAATAAATTCAGCTTTTAAGGAACTATATGAATTCACTCCATTGACCGATAATCAAATCAAATTATACACAAAACAATATATAAGTTTTATTGACCCTAATTTTGTTAAATTTGTTCTTAATGATAAAGATGAATTGATAGCATATGTTTTAGGTTTCCCATCTCTTGCAAAAGCAATACAAAAAGGTAATGGACGTATATTCCCTCTTGGATTCATATATCTTTTAAAAGCTCTTAAAATTAATAAAAGGTTAGAAATTGTTCATATCGCTGTTGATCCTAAGTATCAAAATCTAGGTGTTAATGCTATATTATTCAGAGAACTAATAGTATCTTGTAATAAAAAAGGTATTCATTCTGCTGACCTTAATCCTCAACTTGAAAGTAATAAAAAGGTTCGTTCTCAATGGAAAAGATTCAAGCATAGACAACATAAAGTTCGAACATCTTTTTTCAAAAATCTGGCATAAGAACAATAGTATTAATAGTATTGAGAATGTGCCGTATTTCCGCAGAGAAGGCATAGGGTAATATTACTCTATACCTTCTCTGCTTGGCTCGTTCTTATTTAAGTTTAATGGTTATGATTATAGTTTGTAATAGTATACAGGTGATTGACCTTATAGTAATTATTTGTTACTTTTAGATATCATGATATCTAATATCATCTTGTCTGTTTCTTCCATACCTTTTGAACCTATACATGTCAAATTATTAATGCACGTTTCTATATTTTCATCGATGATGCCTTCTGTTTTGGTAATTTCAATATCTCCAAGAGATAACATCATGGCATTAAATGAAGCTTCTACTACAGTAGCTACTTTTAATGCACAACCTGTTTTTGCACCGTCACATATCATACCGCTTACATCACCAATCATATTTTTAATGGTTGATTTTATATTGTGAATATCTCCGCCTAGAAGATATGTCATACCACACCCTGCACCAATACCTGCCACGATTACTCCACATAGAGCGGATAGCTTGCCTAAGTTTTTCTTAATATGTATAGCTACTAAATTACTAAGAATTAGAGCTCTTGCTAATTCTTCTTCACTTTTATGTAACCATTCTGCTACAGCTACTATTGGTAAAGTTGCAGTTATCCCTTGATTACCACTTCCAGAGTTAGTCATAACAGGAAGTGGACATCCTGCCATCCTAGCATCAGAAGCTGCTGCTGATAGCCTAATAGCATAATTTTTCATATCATCAGCTATCATCTTATTCTTAATATTTTTTTCTAGGGTCTTTCCTACTTTCAGTCCATATTCTTTCTTCAATCCTTCAAGTGCTATCTCTTTATTCATTATGGCACCTTCTAATATGAACTTTATTTGCTCAAATGGTGTATTTAATACAAATTCAAAAATACTATCAACACAAATCGCTACCTTATAATCTTCTACTTCTACTATCTCAGAAATTTTATCCATTAAAATCTTATCATTGTGAGATATGAATACTATATCTGTATGACCACCTTGAATTATTACATGAGCTTGATTACTTTTACTAATCACTGTTGTATCAATATACAATTTACAATCTTTATCAGCTACTTCTATTTTAATTCTATTTTCATCTATAATCTGGTTAGCCTGATTCACATGGGTTTCTTTCACTTTAGATAACACTTCCAAGCCTAATTCTGATTCACCTACAATCACACCAAGGGCAGCAGCTATATGAATACCAACTTGACTTGTTCCTGGTATACCTACTCCCATAGCATTTTTGATAATATTAGGGCTTAATAAAAGTTCAATTTTTTCTACTTCTTCATCTAATATTTCTTTTGCTTTTGCAACACAAAGTGCTATAGCTATAGGTTCAGTACAACCTGTAGCTGGCTTTACTTCTTTATTTATCAAATCTATAAATGATTGAACTTGGCACATAAATTAGACCTCACTTTTCATATAATCATCATTATTATTGTACAATAGAAGATACAATAATTACAGTTTTTTAGATTAAATATGATAATAAACTTACTATCTAAACCAAAATACAATAAAATGATTAAAAAGTAAAGCATATTTTTTACTGGTGTACTAATCTATATCTGGCTTATTAATATTCTAGATTCAATCATGAATTAATAATATCATATAAACATTTTCTGAATTTATCCACATCTCCATCAAAAAGCACAAGATTTATCCCCATAGATTGGGCTCTTTCATCCACATATTGACCTTTGGATGGTTTTGTTGCTACTAAAATCTTCTTAACCGTTGAACCACCTAATTGTTCCGCGTAAATATCTAATTCATTAAGTGCTCCGCTATTATATCTTTTGGTATCTTTGCATGATATGCATATCAAAGACGTTCCAGCCACTGCTATAACATCTATTTCATTTTCAACTTCTATCTTATCTTCATCCCACAGGAATCTAACCCCTGTTCTAACATCGCATACTTTACTGTTTTCTTTAACAATATTATAAGTAAAATGTTCTAACCAAACTCCGGATAATATATATTTTCTAATGTCTTCATTCTTAAATGCTATCATTATATTATTTGCATTCTCTTTTATATTTTTAACACACCCAATGTTGGTAAAATGATTAAATAAATCCTTGATATCTTGATTGTTTTCAGATGACTTGGTAATTATACTATCATCAGATTCACTAACTAAATTATTTCGTATATAATCTCTCGTTTTAATCCACAAATCATAATTATCAAGTATAATTCGAAGCATATTATTATAATCAACTATTATATAATCAAAGGTCTCATCTGTTACAATTTTACCTCCTGTGATAGAAACATAATCTCTAACACGAAAATTAATATTATCATAGTTTATTACTTTCATCCCTTTTTTAGTTATCTTATAAATTTTTTCTTGTGTAATATCCATATATATCAAAGTACCATCATGATCCATCATTGCTTGATGTGCAATAACAGCTGATAAATTATCCCCAGATGAAATATTGATTATTGTATCTTGTTCCACATGATTAGCAATTATTTTTTTTAACTGCAAAGGATTAGTATAACTTTTTTCAATTATCCGAGTTCCATCTAACTGCTTACTTAGAAATTTTCGCATATCAGTTAGTACATCAATGGAATCCTTACTTTCATTAGCAACATTAACAACTTTCCCTGGTTTTATGAATTTAGAAATATAGGCTACATCATCATTAAAATCATCTAATATATTAATCAGTGTATTACATTTCATGTTTCCCACAACCTTTGATATTATTTTACTTATTATATCATTTTTTTATTCTTTATTCTATCTATCATAATGAAGACTCCGTTACCAGCTAGTATAAAAACTATAGGCATCACTACATATTTATATCTAAAACTGATCTCTATTAAAAAGTGTGCCCCTGTATAAATGGTCAATACATAATATAATAAGTGTACATAATTGTTTTTACCCACTCTGAAATATCTTATGAGCCCATATAAAACAAAACCTATTATGAAAGTATAAAATATTTTCTCGAATTCTTGTATCTGTCTATATATATAATCAAAGCTTATACCCGCTTTTCTTATTCCTTTTCCTATCAGATGTGGAAATGTGAATACACCTAATTCAAAATCTCCCCACATATACCTTATTTTTTTAATCATCAAAGATAACATTCTTGTTGGAGATATCATCAGACGCTCTTTAATTAATTCCCTTTCTTTGAATAATAATTCTTCATCAATAGTAATATCATACAACATCAATGAGTTAACATCTTCTTCAGAAAAACGACCTGAGGTCTTCTCATTCAGTCCTGTAACAAATTTCCAATAAGGATTATTATTTTTTAGTCCATTATCAGTTACACCAATTACAACACTAAGGCTAGAGATACTGTAAAATATTATAAGATATGATACAAGACATACAGCAAAATATTTCAGATTATTAATAATACTAGTCTGCTTATGCGTATTAATGATACTCATAATAAAAATAGCCATAATGAATATAATTCCAATAGGACGTAATGAATTACCTATGGCAATAAATAGACCTGCGAAAATCCATTTCTTGTAACTATTTTTATGATGCTTAACAATATAGTATAATGCTATATAATAAAACAATGTGGCTATGTGCTGATTAGTAAGAACTGGTGCCATAAAAAATATTGGAATATACACTGCATGTAAAACTCCTGCAACCCTGCCTGCAAACTCATTAAATATAATCTTACCTATTTTATAGACCAAATAATTAGTACCAGCAATGAAAAAACAATTAATAATTTTTAATAATAGTACGCTGTCCCCGAATATTTTAATAATTAATCCTTGATAAACTGCAAATATAGTCTGATAAGGGAAAAATGAGAAATATTGAAACTCTTTGAATGAGTAATCATCAATAGCAAATAATCTAGCAGCTCTTAGCATGACTTCAAAATCAGATATAGGAGGAGTTCTAATAATTAGAATCATAGCAATCTTGGTTACCAACGAAAACAGAAATAATATCAATCCAAAATAAGGCGTTCTTAATTTAGTAATAAAATATAATATTGATAAAAGAATACATGATGGAATAATATATAGAGTATTTAATTTTTCAACATAGATAAAATATATATTTATAATAAATACTAATGCAAAAAAAAGTATCATATATACCTGGAATATTTTCTGTAGCCTTTTCAAATCTAACACCTCTTAATATTATGTTATACTTCATCGCTCTCATATTTATTTATAAAATACAAAGGTCTGTTCTTGGTTTCATTGAAAATCCTACCAACATATTCCCCTAAGACTCCTATACTGACCAACTGAATACCACCTATAAATAACATAATGCTAATAAGTGAAGCATATCCAGGTGAATCAATGCCTACAATCAACGTTCTAAGCACAATATATATCATATAGATAAATGCTCCAACACCTGTAATACCTCCTATGAATGTAGCTATTCTAAGAGGCATGATTGTAAATGTAGTTATACCTTCTATGGCAAGTCCCATCAGCTTACAATAGTTCCACTTGGTTTTTCCTGCTGCTCTTTCATCTCTATCAAACAGAATTTCTTTTTTATTGAATCCTATCAAACTGAATAATCCCTTTGTATATCTTCCAGTTTCCTTGAACTGTTTTAGTGCATCAATTGCTTTACGGTTAAGTAAACGGAAGTCACCTGTATCTTCTTGAATCTCAACTTTTGAGAGTTTTCCTAATAATTTATAAAAGCAATGGGCAGTGAATTTTTTTGTGAAACTTTCACCTTTTCTGCTGGACCTCTTCGCATAGACATCATCATATCCTGCTTCCCATTCTTTTATCATCACTGGTATAAGTTTTGGAGGATCTTGCAGATCAGCATCCATTATAATTACAGCATCTCCAGAAGCATGATCAAGACCTGCAGCCATAGCAATCTCTTTTCCATAGTTCCTTGATAAGTCTACATATGAAACTCTACTATCTTGTAATCTTAATGATATTATTTTGGCTAAAGTCCTATCTTTACTACCATCATTGACAAATAACAGTTCAAATCTATAATCTATATTATTAATTACTTTTATTACTTCATCATAAAACATGTCAATTACTTCTTCTTCGTTATAGCATGGTACCAAAATTGTTATGGTCTTCAACTCTTCTGCCTCCTAAATACCAATATTATGTAAACTCAATGTGTAAGGTGAGTATTTTTATTGTTAATAAATCCATAATAGTATTTTTCAATATGGTTGATATTATACATTTTAGTAAAGCTTTCTATTTCTTACACATTTTGTTTTTTTATCTCTTGTCAGTATAACTATTTAATAATTAAGATTATATTAATAAAAAAGTACCGGTTAAGTAATGTTATATTACTTAATGGTACTTTTTTATGTTATCACTAATAGCAAACGAAAGGTCTACTTTATCTTATTTTTCTACTACTTTCCCTAATTATTAATTTTGAAGGTATAGTTATTTTCTTAGGAATATTTCTTCCTGTATTAATACGTTCAACTATTGTTTCTACAGCTGTCTCCCCCATGAATTCCGTATAAACTCTAATGGTTGAAAGAGGCGGAATAATATATTTAGCAGTTGGAATATCATCACAACCAATAATTGATATATCTTCGGGTACTTTTAATGAAGCTTCATGTAACGCTCGCAACGCTCCAATCGCCATAATATCACTTCCAATAAAAATTGCTGTTGGTCTATCTTTTTGTTCAATCATCTTTTTACATAATTGGTATCCATTTTTCACATCAAAATCGCCAATTTGTATATAATTACAATCTAGCAAACTTTTATTTTCCATTACATTATAAAAAGTCTTTTCTCGAATATCCTGTATTATAGTTTTATCATCACCGACTATTACTTTACCACCTATATAGCCAATTTTTTTGTGTCCACTACTCACAAAATACTCTAATACATCTTTTGTAGCTTTTTGTAAATCTATTATAACAGAATCAAATATATTTTCATCAGGTGATGAGTCAATAAATATTATATTATTTGTGATTTTTTGTAATTCCTTAATTTCTTTGTCACTAAAATTTCCAATTGCCATTATTCCATCAACAGCTGTTAAATTTGTTTCTATAATACTATTTTCTTTCCTGAAAATCTTTGTAATCTCAATTTGTTCTTCATAGCATTTTCTTTCCAAACCCATACGGATTGAAAGGTAATATGGATCCTCAAGTTCTTGCTTCTCCGAAAAATGATGTACAATTCCTAGTTTCATATGATTTATTATTTTTTTTCTCTCTCTTACTGTTGTATAATCTAATTTCTCAGCTATCTCAAGAATCTTTTTTCTTGTCTCATCTAAGACAGATAGCGTTGAATCACAGTTTAATACTCTCGACACCGTAGCCGGGGATACCCCAGCTTCTTTTGCAATATCTTTTATTGTAGGCATCAGAACCACACCTCCGAAAATTCATATCATTATTATTTACTATTAATGCTATCTAATCAACTTTAAAGTTTAATTGTTTTTTCTATTCTCTTATTTATATCACCTTTAATGCATTTTGTCTACTTTCACCATATTTTCTGGAGGATATCTTCTATCTCTATTATTTTGACTTCAGAACAAGAATTTGTGATGAATAGTCTCCAAATCCAAATTTACCCATTGGCTTTTTACCTTCAACAACCTCTTTCATTCCTAAATCATTTTCAACCATAATCTCATCAAAAATAAATCCAATATTCATTAATTCATCACCATAAAAAGTTCGAGACATATTATCTATAGTATAATTAAAATTATCATTTAGTCCCTGTAATCTAATTCTTTCAAATCTTGGATTAGGTTTTGCTAAACATTGATATATACCTACGATAGCTTCTTTCTTGTCTCTACTTACAACCATCCATGATGTAATATTTTTTTCAAAAGGACTTTCTAATCTATAAAAATCTCCGCCATAAATTAAGCTACTGTATTTCTTAAAAAATTCAATTTGTTGTTTAATTAATTTCATCTCAGTGTCTGTACATTTTGTTATATCCAATTCATATCCAAAAGTTCCAAAATAAGCTACATTAGCTCTTGTTGGAAGAGACGTTGCACGTCCAATTTGATGATTAGGCACAGCTGAAACATGAGAACCCATTGATTTTAATGGATATATTAAAGAAGTACCATATTGAATTTTAAGTCGTTCCATAGCATCCGTATCATCACTTGTCCATGCCTGTGGTGAATAATATAACATCCCTGGATCAAATCGACCTCCACCACTTGCGCAAGATTCAAATAATATTTGAGGAAACTTTGTTGTCAAACGTTCATACAAATTATAAACGCCTAGAATATATCTATGCATCATTTCACCTTGTCTATCAATAGGTAAATTATCAGAATATGGTTCAGAAATGCTTCTATTCATATCCCATTTTATATATGAAATAGGTGCTTTTTCTAATATTTTAGCAATCATATTATAAATATACTCAACAACTTCTTCTCTTGAAAAATCCAATACAAACTGATTACGCCCAGGTGATTCTCTTCTGTTTGGAGTACTAATAATCCAATCTGGATGTTCTTCATAAAGATTACTTATTTTATTTACCATTTCTGGCTCTATCCATAATCCAAACTCCATACCTATTTCATTAATCTTTTCACCCAATCCTGCAATACCGTTAGGTAATTTATTGTAATCTACAAACCAGTCTCCTAGTGCAGCCTTATCATTGTTTCTTCCCTGAAACCATCCATCATCTAAAACAAATAGCTCAATACCAACTTCTTTTGCGACCTTTGCAAGAGTAACTATTTTTTCTTCATTAAAGTCAAAATATGTAGCTTCCCAGTTATTTATTAAAACTGGACATCTTTCGTCTCTCCATCTACCTCTAATAAGTCTTTCTTGGTATAACTTATGATAAGTTTGGCTCATACCATTTAATCCAGTTCCGCTAAAAACCATAACCACTTCAGGGGTTTGGAACTCTTGTCCTGATTCTAATAACCACTCAAAATTGAAAGGATTGATTCCCATAGTCATACGTGTTCTGTCATAATGATTTACTTCTACTTGCGCTAAAAAATTCCCACTATAAACTAGATTAAATCCATAAACCTCTCCACAATGTTCAGTAGTATCCGCTCTTTTAAGTGCAAGGAAAGGATTATGATTTGCACTACTAGCTCCACGAGTACTTGATATAGCTTGAATTCCTGAATTCAAAAGTCTATTTTCCAGATGTCTTTCTCTTGCCCATGCTCCAGATAATTGAATCATCTCATACTCTTTATCATCAAAATCCACACATGCACTTAGTGCACGTTGTATGATCAATTTTTCATTTCCATTGTTAATAAACCTTGTATTCCTAGTTATGACATTTCTATTCTCATAAATTGTATATGTTAATATCAATTCCGAATTTATTAATTTATCTACCAATATAATTTCTAGAGTTGTTGCTTCATTATTATTTTCTACATAAGTTGCAGGCATTTTACCATCCATTAACTTAGGCTTGCCTGAATATATCCTATAACTTTTATATTCATAATCAGTAATGATACTACCATTTTCTTGTTTTATCTGGAATGCGCCTTCACTATAATCCGATGTTCCATATGTTGGGTATTCTTGTTTAATATAATCTAATGAAAACTCTGAATCCCCTTCAAACTGACAAACAGTTAGTGGTCTTGGTGCTAATTTTAACAAATGCTTATAGGACTCTCTATGCTTAATTTTTTTACCATAATACAAATGTCCTAATTGATTATTCTTTAATATTCCAAATATATAACTTACACTATCATTATAAAGATGAAACTCTTTAGTTTCATCATTAAACACAATTGACATATTGATCCTCCACTCTAATATACTAACATAAATATTTACAATAACCTTTGACTTCTTTATATATAACTCCAATCCATACTAAGAAATAGCTTAAATCCAACTATATTATCCTTTTACCGCACTATCTACCATTCCTTGTACAAAATATTTTTGTAAGAAAATAAATAAAGTTGCAATAGGCATAATCGCAATTAGAGCCGACGCTGCTGCTCCACCTAAATTCGTTGACGATTGCGCAAAAAACGTAGCTACTGATAAAGTAACAACTCTCATATCAGTTGACTGTAATAAAAATAGGGAAAATTGATATTCGTTCCAAATAGCTACACCCGTTAAAATAATAACTGTTGAGGTAACAGATTTTAGTAATGGTAAAATAACTCTATAAAAAACACTAAATTTACTACATCCATCAATTGTCGCGGCTTCGTCTAAGCTTTTTGGAATAGTCGTTATAAAATTGGTATATAAAAATATACTTATTGGCAATTGAAATGTTGATACAACTAATATAATACCCCAGTAAGTACTAATACCATTTATTTTAGACATCATTGTTAACAAAGGTACTAATACACTAAGTGGTGGAACCATCATTACTGCTATCACTAGATTAAGAACTATTTTATTAGTCTTTGTTCTATTTCTAGCTAATGGATAAGCTGCCATAGCACCAATTAATGTAATTATTACAATAGATATCACTGTTATAATAAAACTATTTTTCATAGCAGCAAATATATTAGCCTTTTTAATAGCATATATGAAATTTTCTAAATATAATTCTTTGGGCAAAGCCCATCTTGATGTTAAATCCGTTTTCGATTTAAATGCTACGTTAATCGCAATTAAGAACGGAATAAAATGTAAAAACGAAATAATAATAGCCAATGGTGTTTTCCATAACGTTGACTTTTTCATCAATATTCTACCTCCCTCTTATTAAACGCTTTTTGCATAGCCAAGCTTATAACCATGATAATTATGAATAAGATAATACCCATTGCCGAAGCATATCCAGCTGACTGACTTCTAAAATAAACAGAATCTATTAAAGTTGAAATAGAATGTGATTCATAACCTGGACCCCCATTTGTTAATGCTTTAATTGTATCGAATAACTTCAAACCTCCAATTAAGTTCAACGTTACACTTGTCACAATAGCAGGCATTAATAAAGGCACTGTAATGTTTTTGAATTGTTGAAATTTCTTGGCACCATCAATATCTGCTGCTTCATAATATACCTTAGAAATTCCTTGTAAACCAGCTAAATATATAACCATAGAAACACCAACAAACTGTAATGTATTTACAATTACAATAATCCATACCGCTCTGTTTCCATCTGCTAACCAATCAAGCCTATCTAAACCAAAACTCATCATTATATCATTTAATGCACCATGGTTGTATTGAAATATAAAGTACCAAATGTATCCCATAATAACTGCTGAAATTAATACTGGTAAATATATTATAGTTCTTGCAAGTGTTCGTCCTTTAAATTTTTTATTTAAAAACACTGCATAACTAAGTCCCAAGATTTGTTGAATAAATGTACTACCAAATCCATAAATAAGAGTATTTCTAAAAGCTATTAACATATTTTTATCTTTAAATAAATTCATAAAATTATCAAATCCGATATAACTATATTTCTGAGAATAACCATTCCAATCAGTAAATGAAATTCGCAAACCACTTATAAATGGATATATTACAAATATCAGAAATAAAATTAATGCAGGCATATACATAATATTGATTGCATTCTTAGATTTTAAAAATCCACTATAGTTTTTTTCATGACATTTTTTTGATGTTTTTAATTTATTCGTTTTCATTAACACCATCCTTTATTAATTAAAAAGGTAGGATTTTAATAACTCCTACCTAATGTTTTTTGTCCAAATTTCTAAGTCATATTACAATTCTTATTTATATAATTTATTAAAATCTTCTAGCATTTTATTTGCTGCTTCTTCTTTTGTCATACCACCTGCTATAATCCCTGAGCCTGTTGAACACATTGTATCCCACATACCACTTGGTAAATATTCTCTATCAAAGAATGGGAATGCCTCAACATTTTTCCATAGTTCATAGCTATCTGCTAAATTACCTGTATCACTTGTCGCTGTAGTTAATCCAGCTGGAATGCTATTAGCTGTAGCTATTTTAGCTACAACCTCAGGTTTTGCTAAATAATCTAAGAATAATTTTGCTTCCTCTGGATGTTTAGAATCTTTCCAGATACCTACTGCTGTACGTTCACCCGAAATCAATGATGGCTCATCTCCTTCATAATAAGCTGGTACAGGGAAAAATCCTAAATTAGCTTCTGGATTATAAGTCAAAGCTTCTGAAATAACATAATTACCAAAGAATTCAAATGCAGCTGTCCCTTCCGCTAAAGCTCTAGCTGAATCTGAAAACGCAGAAGTTAAAGCATCTACATTCAAATATTCATTATCTCTTAATTGTGTCATTAATCCGGCAGCTATTTTCCATCTTTCAATATCAAATTCTCCCGCCTTTAATTCATCACCTAAATAATTATCTTCATCTGTTATAAACATTGAAGGGGCTACCCAATCAAAAAAGTTACCTACTGTCCATTGATCTTTTCCACCAATATGAACTGGTGTAACACCTGATTTTTTAATTTTTTCCATGGCATCAAACATATCTTCCCAATTAATAATTTTTGTTACATCGACACCAGCTGCTTCAACAACATCTTTATTATATGCAATTCCAGAAATATCAACATCCATTGGTAACACATAAATATGACCATCTTTATCTGTAATTACTGGCTTAATTGCAGGATGTAAATCTTTAACCCATGATTGATCATCTAAAGTCATCATGTATTCACTATAGCGAGCAACTGACCATCCATGTGTAGTCCATAGATCCGGTAAATCATTAGTCGCCATTTTTGTTTTTAATATAACTTCATAATCTGATGTACCTGGAATATAATCAATCTCTATTTCAGGATGTTCCTTCATGAAATCTCCAACTACTTCTTCTAATGCCTCTGTTACAGGTTCATAAGCTTGAAAGTTTTCCATGAAAGTTAGTTTAACTGTTTCCTTTTTTGTATCTTTATTTGTTTCTTCCCCATCTTTCTTTTCTCCACATCCAGCCAAAGAAAATACTAATACCATTACTAGTAATAGAGCATAAATCTTTTTCATAATTTTTACCTCCAATATTTTTTCTTATTATAACAATTTTTGTTTACCTGATTATTTTAGTAAACTTTTACTAAAATGTCAATACTATTTTTCTTTTTACAACAAATTATTATAAATAAACCTTTATTCCTCCCATTAGTATGTTTATTATATTCACTAATTTGCCTTTTATCCGTTGAGCAAATTGTTTATTGCAAATAAGCTTTCCTAATCCAGAGTAAATATTTACTAAAATATTCTATTTTTTATTGTGTTCATTACCTTTATTAAAATATTTCCTTAGTATGAAGACTATCCATAGAATAATACTATATATCATTATGTTAATCATTAATTCTTTACATGTTTCTGGTGATATCTGTCCCAACCTTCTATAATGATTTAACTCTATGAAAACAAATCCCATAAAACATAAAATTATATATATTGTCTTAATCTGCAATTTCTCATATATATTTTTTTTCATTATTCTCTCCCTAATTAAGTTAAAAAAAACTGCCTTAAATATCTTATAAGACAGCTTTTTCTTTATTTTATTTCATCCAATTAATCTCATAATCTTTATCAAACCCAAGATACAAATCATAATATGTTGAATAATAATCATTATGATAAGGCATTACCCAACCATATATATACTTAGGTAATTTCTTCTGATCAATAGGTCCTACTTTATTCTCTTCAATAAATTGTTTTGCATATTCAACGTTTTCATCATACACTACTGCGTTATCAGCATATCCCTTAATAATAGGTATCAAAATGGTAAATGAAACCAATACAATAGTTAAATATCCAATTATAATACCTGATTTCTTGTATTTTACTTTGTCATATCTGCCCTTGTTAGCTGTTACTAACATATATGCAGTAATAGGAATAGGTAGTAACCAAGGCAAATTAAACACTATACAACCTAGACATCCACATATAGCTGAAATACCATACTTATTCAGTTTTGGTATTAAACAAGCACTATATAAAGCTAACATGAATATAGGAAATACAAGATTACGTGGTCCAAACACTGGAGATATAATCATCATAAACTGAGCACCAAAGGCTAAAATAACTGCAATAATTGGAAGTGCATTATTAGTGATAAATTTATTTTTATAAACTAATATTCCTGCATAAATCAATGTATATAAATAACCCAAACCAATAAATGCTTCAATACAAAATTGTCCAAGTGTACCATAATAATAAATAACTTTTCCTGTTATCACTTGCAATAATAATGAAGCACATGCACTACCGCCAAAAATAACAGCAAGATTTCTTGTCCACCTAAACCTGTCTGATATTTCCCCCCCATATTTCCTAATAACTCCAAAGGAAGCTATTATGCTTAACATATGATAAGGTAACATAATTTTTGAAAACAAGAAATAATCACCTTGTTTTATTAAATTATGTTTTATCAAAGGTAAGAATCCTTCTACAGGTGAATCTTCAATAGAAGCACGCAATAATACAGCTGGTGAACAAATAACAGTTAACATTCCTAGAGTTGCTGCTACTAATGTTACTATTTCCATCTTGTTAATTTTATTTTTTCTGAAAAATCTTTTTTCCAACAATATAAGCAAGGTTAATCCAAATGTCATAATACTTGATTGTTCAACAGTTGCAGCGGATAAAAAAGCCAACACCGGAACATACCATTTCATTTTATTACTATATGTAGAACGACTTAATAAGTACCAATAAACCAGTAATATGAAAATAGGATAAACATAATTAAAGGAACCCGTTAACCAATAAACACTTTGTCTAGTTAAGTCAGGGTCCAAAAACGCAATTGCTATTGCCATAATAGTGGCAGAATAACCTATTAAAGATTTTTTTTCTTGTACTTCTATTCCCATACATATTTTTGCTCCAAAAAATACTATTCCTGCAAGCATTAAAGAATTACAGATAGCCCAAAAATACTGGTTAACACCTAAAAAAATAGTTGCAAGCAAATGTACTATAGCTCTACCATTGGCCCTCATATAATGATCTAGATGCCTGGTTACAAAATAATCAAAATCTACCCGAGTAAAACATGCATAGAAAAAATCATCTCCATATAACCTAACATTGAAATTGACTATTGCTGTTATAATAAATGTCAATAACGTTATAAAAATCAATCCGTATTTATTCCAAAAATTTCTTCTATTGATATCCTTCAATTCTCCAATCTCCTTAATATAATAAAATCATGTTCTGAATACTAAAAACTGTGAAAACAGGTAATTAAGTACAAGTACTACTACACTAATGATTATTTTTGATATCATTGCTTCGACTTTTAGAGATGTAAGTACAAATACTCCACCTATTTCAATTAACATCGTAACCCCTCTAGATGAGAAGAAACTAAGAGCTTCAAGAATAAATTCTTTAGTATTACGACATTTGCTTCTAAAAACGAATATCTTGTTAGTTACATAAGCAAAAATAACTGCACAAATAACAGAGATTATATTTGCAATATTAGGATTCATATTCACTGGATAGACAAGAAGCCAAAATACTCCAAAGCTGACTAAAGTAGTCAAGCCACCAATAAATACATATCTAAATATCTTCATCAATTGTTCATTATGCATCATTTCTTCTATATAATTAATTAGTCTTTTTATCATATGATTTTCCTGTCCTTTTTAATGCTACTGCTAAGATTATGAGATACTATATATTTGGGTCTGCCTTTAACTTCATCATAAATACGGGAAATATATACACCTATCATTCCTAATGACAACATGATTACAGATCCAGTGAAAAGTATTAATAATATAACGGTTGAAAAACCACTAATAGCATCGCCGGAAAAATAATTAACCAGCGTTTGAATTCCTAAAATTACTGCAAACAAAAGAAAAATCCCACCGCCAAAAAAAGTTAGATACAAAGGTTTACTTGTATGAGAAAGTATAGCATTAAAAGCTAATTTCATTAGTTTATAGAGAGAAAAACTAGTCTCTCCTTCTAATCTTTCTTCAACGGTAAAGAAATAATTGGTTCTTTCAAAACCAACCCAATCAATTAGTCCTCTGAAGAAAAGATTACTCTCTTTGAACTGTCTGATTGTATCTACTACACTACGGTCAATCAATTTAAAATCCGAAGAATTGTCCAAATCAAGACCTGTTGTTTTCTTTAATATGTCATAAAACCTTTTTGCAGTAAATCTATATATAAAATTTTCTTTTCCTCTTTGTTGTTTAACTCCATCAACGATATTAACCTGTGACCTATCCATAAGCAAAAGCATATCTTTTACACATTTTGGAGGATGTTGTAAATCAGAATCCATAATAAGATATCTACTAGCATCTATATTATCTAAACCAGCACAAATAGCCATCTCTTTACCAAAATTTCGGGCAAATCTAATGGCTGATACATTGCTATATTCTTTTTCCAATTTACTTATTTCAAGCCATGTAGTATCTGACGAACCATCATCAATAATCATATACTGACAAGAAATATTGTCCTCTAAAAACGTATCATAAATAACAGCAAAATTCTTACATATTGCCTGCGCTTCATTATAGACAGGTATAATAACTGCAAGATCCACTTATAACCACTCCTTAAACATATATACTCCTTTTAATTATTTCATAGAAAGTCATACTATATCAGTTCAATATATATATTATTTTTATAGATTATCCTTAATATGTTTATAATATTTTTCAATATTCAACAAATACTAGTATACACTTTAATATATCAATTATCAATAATTATATATTGCTTCATATTATAGCAAATACATCTACTTTTGTATATACATACATGGTACAACACTACGGCAATTTCATGAAAGCTATCCTTTTTGCTACAGCCATATTTTCAGGGGCTACATCTTTTCTTGTTATATTGGCATCATCTTTTCTTGTTACATCCAAACTCCAATGCATACTTTCTACTCCCTAATGCTCTCTCGCTGCTTTCCCGAACTCTTCTGCATTTTGTACACTCCCAATATAATATCTTTTTTCAGTTCGTAACTTCCCTTTTTCCTCTATCTTGCTTTCTATCGTACCTATTTCCTCTTATACCATGCCAAATTATCATTACAATACCAAGAGGTATTTTAGCTACTTTAGTACCTATAAAGACACACCCAGAAATAAACTTAATAAATATTTTCTAATTTCTCCCATATTTCAGTCTTAACTTTTTTTATATTGACTATTTTAAAGTTGTTATTTACAAAAGTATGTTTGGTACTACCTTTTGCAATAATTTTATTATCTATTTCTCTTACCACGTGGTAATTGAAAACCATTTTAACTGGATTCATTTCTTCTATCCAAGTCTTAATAATAATTTCATCTTCATATTTAGCACCCTCTATATATTTACACCATGATTCTAATACAGGCATCATAATGCCCTCTTCTTCCATTTCTCTATATGTCATTCCTACCTCTTTTATAAATTCACCTCTCGCCAATTCAAACCATGGGTAATATTTTGAATGATGTACAACCCCCATCTGGTCTGTTTCAACATATCTTACTTTTAATTTTGTTTCATGAATATACATATTATGCCTCCTGTTTTTTATTAGATTGTTGGAATCTTATTATTGCTTCAAATCCTTTTCCATAATCACTCTTTAAAATAAGTTCACCTTTATGTGCTTTAGCAATTCTAGCTACCATGGGCAGGCCTAACCCATGCCCATTATCTGACGAACATTTATTGTTAGATGTATATGGCAGTTGGGTTAAATAAGATAATTCATTTCGTAAAACACCTTTCCCATTATCAGATACGCTGAACCAACATTGCTCATTATCTTCTATGGATGTTTTTATAATTATTTCACATCCTTCAGGGTTATGTTTAATACTATTTAATACTAAGTTATAAATTGCTCTTATTAACAACTTTTCATCTGCTATGATTTCTATGTTCTCATTAGGTATATCCAAAGTAATTATAAATTTTTCATCTAGTCCATTGTTAAGGAAATCAACCACCACCTGCCTAACAATCTTAGATAACCTTATGGTCTTAAGATTAATTGGCTGCATTTCATATTCTAACATAGACACAAGATTCAAATCACTAACAAGTGAACGAAGTTTTTCACCTTGTTGTCTAATAATACCCGCTTGTTGTCTCTGTTCCACAGGGACATCTATATTTTCCTCTAATCCACTAGCATAACCTAGAACCATAGATAGTGGTGTACGAATATCATGAGAAATACCTGCTATCCAATTGGATCTTGCTTCATCTCGTACTTTTAATGCTGTATTTTTTTCTTGTAATATATTAGAAGTATTATTAATACTATTAGCAATATCATATAATACACCATTTGTTCTAATCGATATTGGTTTTTCCTTTGCAAGACTGTGTATCCCCCTAATAAGAGGTTTTACTGATTTTATTAACTTTGTCCCTATTATAATTGATAATAGTAACGCTAGAGCAATATTGATAATTAACATTGCAACTATTTTTAACGGCAATGAGCTAATCCAATTAACAGGAACCTGATACTGATATTTAGCATAACTTCTTTTGGGATAGCCTACTACAATAAGACCATCCATATGTTCCCACACAAAAACTGGATAGTTCTTTAAATAGTTTCTTGAAAGCTTTGCAATATCAGTTAATGTGTATGAATAGGGAATTTCTTGTGGTAACCTATAATCCCAAATAACTTGTCCATTATTATCTATAAGCATTGCCCATACATTTTTTTGTAATAGCTGTTTTTTAGTAATATCACTTAAAATATAGTTTAAATTATTATCACTAAAATCTCTAGCTATATTTTTCAACATATTTCCAGGTGAATGCCCTCCATTCATTCCTTTAAATACAAAAGAAGCCAAAATTGTATAATTAAGTATCAGTATAAGAATACATATTATAATTGTTGAGCCTATGAAGCGACGTAATATACGGGATATACCATTCATTTTATTCCTCCTTAACCATTAACTTATATCCTAACCCTCTTACTGTAATAAGGTTCTTTGGTTTAGAAGGATTTATTTCAATTTTTTCTCTTATACGCCTAATATGTACCATTAAAGTATTTTCATAACTATAATAATCATCGCCCCAAACTGCTTGACACAGAGCATCAGTAGTAACGATACGTCCTTTATTATCGTACAATTTCAATAGTAGTCCATGCTCCTTTGCTGTTAGAGACTGTTCTTCTTTATCATTTCTCACTTGTGCACTTTCTAAATCAATAATATACCCTTTTACTTCAAAGCTAGGCAAATACCTAGGCGTTATAGTAGTATATACACGTTTAAGTACCGCTGTAAGTCTTAAAATAAGCTCTCTAGGCAAAAAAGGTTTAACTATATAATCATCCGCACCCAATCCAAGCCCCAATAACCTATCTTCATCTTCACCTTTTGCAGATAAATAAAGCACCGGCATATTAGAAAATTTTCTTATTGAAGAAAGCAAATCAAATCCATTACCATCAGGGAGCATAACATCTAATATGGCAATATCAGGATTATTAGCACAACAAATAGCTAAAGCATCAAAACAATTAGCCGCATGGTATATACGAAAAAAACCCTCTTTACATAAAAATCGCTCTATCATATTTCTAATTTCAACCTCATCATCAACAATGAGTATTTTTTTATCTTTTATATTTTGCATATGTAATCACCCATCTTCTATTATACATAACATTTTCATTATTTCCATTATCCTTATACCTATAATTTAGATTTAAGGTATTTGTAAGGTATTCTTTAGCTATTTGAAAGGTGACAAAGTTATAATTATGTTGAATTTAAATAAATATTTCAGAATGGAGTTGAACTAAAGAATGAATACAATCGTATCAACACACCAACTATCCAAACATTATAATGGTATATGTAGAGTTAATGAAGTCGATATGACAGTATATGAAGGAGATATATACGGTTTTCTTGGTCCAAATGGAGCAGGAAAATCAACTACTCTAAAAATGCTGTTAGGACTTGCTAAGCCTACTAATGGTGATGTATTTATATTTGGTAAAGATTTTAATAAAAATCGCCAAAGCATTTTAAGTAAAACAGGGTCATTAATTGAATCACCTTCTTATTACGAACATCTAACAGGATTAGAAAATATGCGCATAATACAAAGACTTTGTAACGCACCCCAAAAAAATATTGACGAAGCTTTACATATAGTTCGTCTGGAAAATCAAAAGAATAAACAAGTGAAACATTATTCTCTTGGCATGAAACAACGTCTTGGTATTGCAATGGCACTAATAAATTTCCCTAAATTATTAATATTAGATGAACCAACTAATGGTCTTGACCCTAACGGAATAAGAGAGATTCGAGAACTTATTAAATCATTACCTCAAAAGTACGGTATTACTGTTTTAATATCTACTCATCTTCTATCAGAAATAGAACAAATGGCTACTTCTGTTGGTATTATTAATGATGGCAATCTTTTATTTCAAGGGGCTATGGATTTATTACAAGCTAAGAGCAAATCTTATACTTGTATAAAATCATTAAATACTTCTCTAGCTAAGAAAGTATTACTTGCAAAGACTTATACCCCTTTACCCGAAGCAAAAGATAATTGTCTGATATTTAAAAATATAAATGATAATCAAGTAGCTGATATAAATAAACTTCTTGTTGAATCAGGTGTAAAAGTAACTCGAATTGAAGAAAGCAAAAAAAGTTTGGAGGATATTTTCCTAGAACTTACAGGAAAGGAGCGAAGTCTTTAATGAAAATTCTTATGTTAGAATTTCTGAAATTACACCGCAAAAGAATAATTCTAATGATTACCTTATTTATAGGTATAGAGATATTATGGGCTCTTATGTCAGTCAGTATAGCCTTGTCTCGTAATCCTAGCGATACTGGTTGGATAGCAACTATGGTAACTTTATCTTCAATGAACGGATTGTTCTTACCAATAATTTCATCAGTGGTAATGTCTCGTATTTGTGATATGGAATATAAGGGTAATACATGGAAACTTTTAATGTCTGTTAATGTGAAACCAAGTAAAGTATATGCGGCTAAATATATATGTGGTAATGTACTCCTATTATATGCTGTTCTTTTGCAAGCTCTGTCCATAATAGTTTTTAGTATTCTCAAAGGCTTTGCTGAACCAATACCAATTTCTATGGTGCTAAAATTTATAGGTGGAACAGTACTTACCACTATGGCTATACTAGCTTTACAACAATGGATTTCCCTGTCAATAAAAAATCAAACTTTTGCTTTGTGTTTAGGAATGATTGGTGGTTTTTTAGGTATGACAGCAGATTTTTACCCTATATTTGTTCGTCGTATTTTTATTTGGTCTTATTACACTGGTTTATGCCCTGTTACATACCATTTTGCTAATAATTCAGCAGATTATATTATTCAAAATCATGGAATAGGTATTTTTGCTACTGTTATTATAATGACTATTATATTTTATAATGCTGGAAGTTTTCATATTTCTAGGCAAGAAATGTAGGAGGTAATTGGATATGATAAAAAGAATAATTTCTGCAGAAATATTAAAACTTCGCCATTCTCATTTAATTATAGTTCTTATGATACTCCCCTTCTTAAGCATAATAATTGGTTGTACTAATTATTATTTTAATCAAGGTGTATTACAGAACGGATGGTATAGCCTATGGACACAAGTAGGTCTATTTTATAGTGAATTTTTTCTACCTATATTAATAGGCATATGTTGTGCCTATATATGCAGATTAGAACATCTAAATAGAAACTGGAATAAAATAATGACCGCCCCAATACCCGCTTCAAGTGTATTTATTGCCAAACTTATCGTAATTAGTGGAATTATCATTATAGTACAAATATTTTTCCTTACTCTTTATTTTTTTGCTGGTAAACTTTTTGGATTTTCATCATCATTTCCTAAAGAAATTTGGGGTTGGGTACTTAAAGGTTGCTTGACTTGTATAACTATATCTTCGCTACAACTTGGATTATCTATGCGTATTAGAAGTTTTGCTGCTCCTATCGGCATTAGTCTTTGCGGTGTTTTTATTGGTTTGGGAATGTATGTAGCTAAGGCTGGTATGTTCTTTCCTTATTCTTTATTAACCATTGGAATGAGTGCTCTTAGCGTGGAAAGTACAACTGGTTTTACTAGTATATTGTTTTTTATTAACAATATTTTATTTATTATACTGTTTTCATCAATTGCAATTAATAGATTGAAAAAAGTTGATATAAGAAGTTAATGAAAGGAGAAATTATTATATGAAGAAAAAAAAATTGTTTTTTTTAATTTTCATTTTGGGGATAGTATTTTTAGTGATATGGATTATAGCATCTTGGTTTTTTAATCCTGAACGACTAACTCCTGAAAATTCTAGTGGAAAAAAAGCATATTATACTATGGTAGATAATACTGATGTTAAGCACGGTAAAACGGATGAACGTTATGCCTATTTACTTCCTTGCTATAGTAAAAAAGGTACTGAGAAAAAGCTGTCTTTTTCTGCAAGTAAGCAGCTAAGAGAGGGCGCTTATCTTGAATTATATGTAACTACTTTAAGAGGTGTTACTTACTGGCAGGAAGTTGAATTTAGTGAATTACCTGAAAATGTTCAAAGGATTTATACTCCAAAAAAGTGACTTAGTCACGTGATCTCAAATTATACAGTAGCTGTCACCTATAAGTTAATCGTATTACAAAATACTTTAACAAATAATATGTGACAGCTACTTAATTATCAATAAATTTCTAATAATATTTTATATTACTTTGATAAATACTTCATGCATTTTACATTTCAAATTAACATTGTACTTTCTTAGAACTGCATCTAGTGCTTTTAAAGTCATATATAATTTATCTTCATAACAATTTTCACCCATATGTCCTATTCTAATTACTTTATCTTTCAGAAAGTCAAATGCACCTGATATCATAATATGATGGTCTTCAACCATATCATTAAGTATTGATTCACTGTTTACACCTAATGGTATACAAATCGTAGTAACTGTATTAGAAAACCCTGACATAGGATATAACTTAAGTCCTGCTTCTTGTATAGCTTTTCTGACTCCTTTTGCTATCTTACTGTGTCTTAGAATCATATTTTCATCATCTAACACTCTATTAACTGCTTCATCAAGAGCATATATATCACTGATTGATTGGGTATAAGGAAACCATTTATCCTCATACCAATTTTTCCATAAGGAAAGATTACAATAAAAACTTGATATAGGATTATCTCTATTCAAGATTTTATCCCATGCTTTATCACTTATGCCAAGCAATGTCAATCCTGGTGGTGCTGATAGACATTTTTGTGAACCACCTAATATGATATCTATCTTCCACTTGTCCACTTGTACTGTTTCTCCACCCATTGATGATACCGCATCTACAATAGAGATAATACCATATTTATTTAATAATGGACAAATTTTATCAATAGGATTAGTAATCCCTGATGGTGTTTCACAATGTACTAAAGTGGCTACCTGAAAATCATGATTCTCCTGCAAGAATAACTCTAGCTTATCTACATCAATCTCTTTGGTATAATCTCCAGAAAAGTAAGTTACATCACCACCATATAGTTTAGCAAAATCCCCAAAACCTTTTCCAAAAATACCATTATCAATACATAAAACTTTATCGTCCCGTTCAATTAATGATGCACATGCTGCTTCCAAGCCTAGAATACCTTCTCCTGCTAAGACAAGAACATCATTTTCTGTATTAATTATCTTCTTAATTTTATTACATGTTTCTTTATAGAAATCATAGAAGTTAGTATCAAAATCAGGGTTTGTTATAGATTTTGCCATTGCCATTCTAACTTCTTCACTTACATATGTTGGTCCTGGTGTCATTAATAATTGATTTTTCATAGCTACCTCCCTTTCTATACAAGATATTGTAATCAACTCTTCTGGATTTACTATATCATATATAGAATTTTAGTCATTCTTATTTATTGTGAATTAATCTTATTATATATAAAAACTGTCTATATAGTAAGAGACAGTTTTTATAATTTAGAAGTGTACAGCAAATAATATATTTTATTAAAGATATTGATAGTAGGGATATAACAATATAGGTTTACGTAAATTTTTTACTTACTATATTCTTTTTGCATACATTGTTGGTGTCATACCCTCATGCTTTTTAAAATACTTACTAAAGTAATAAATATCACTAAACCCCGTTTTTTTAGCACATTCTGAAATTTTATACCCATCATCTATTAATTGTTTTGCTCTAGTTAACCGTATATTCATCAAATAATCTATAGGTGATTTTTGGGTTACTTCTTTAAATATATTTCCTAGATAGGATATACTTATGTTAACCATGGAAGCTAACTCTTCTAATGTAATTTTCTCATTATAATGTTTACACATATAATCTATAATTGTATCAACTTTTTTTATATTATAATAGTTTATTCCCTCTTGTGTCTTCCATGATATTAGATAGTTCATCAATTCCATGAAATGGGCTTTCATCTTTAATTCTTTAAAAGATTTATTGGAGAGCCAAAGGCTGTTTAATTCGCTCATTGTCTTTTTTATTGCACTAAAAAAGTATTCATCATTAATCTTTTGCCCTAACTCAAATGGTAAGGGGGTAGATTTTAACTCCCATTCATTAGTCTCATCATTAAATTCAGGGCATGTATATTGAAAGACGATTGCATAACACTTCATCAAATCATCCTTATATGTATAAGCATATCTATCTGAATTGGGAGGAAAATATATTAAATCACCTTTGCTTCCCTCATAAACCTCTTTGTTGTTTCTCTCAAAATGAGCTCTACCCTCATAAATCAAAATAAAGTTATGCCTATAAAATGGTCCTCTAAATGACCAGCTTGGAGTACACACTCGGCGAACGCTGTATTTTAATTCCGGCATAATATTTTTCAATAGATTATAATCAACTGATTCCATTGGGTACCTCCAACATTATAATAAGATATTACAAATTCTATTATATACTACATTGTTCAATTACGTAAATAACCCTATAATTAATTATGAAATAATACAAATTGGAGGTTATAATTATGTTACCTGTAGATTTAGAACAGTTTTGGAAAGATGACGAGTTAGCTCATAAGGATAATTGCTTTAATACTGATTCTCCCCAAGTCGCATTAGGAATAAGGATGAGTAATGAATGTGTTTTTGCTGAATTAGGTGAAGAAGGCAATCCCTGGGGATACACACCAAAAGAATTCAGAATAGAATTAAATAAACGATATAATGATAAAGCTGAAAAAATTGTTGGTAAAAGATTATTAAAAGAAGATTTTCCCACTGAAGTTGAATCTTTCCCACAAATAAAGCAGATCGGTGAAGTTTTTAGCGGTCGTTACGAAGATAATAATAACAGCACTTGGCTTCATGGATCTTGCAGTACACCTAAAGAACTAGAAAATGTATTAGATAAAGTAGACAAATTGGATATTAGAGAATTCATGTTACCATCTAACTGGGAAAGTGAAAAGAAAAGGATTTTTGAAATCTATGGTAAAAAGCCAAAATTATTGCGCCATGTAAGAGGTCCAGTTACGTTAGCTATGTCTATATATGGTGATATCAACTTAATCTATTTGATGTATGATTTACCAGATTTAGCAAAGCGTTTCAGTGATACAATTATTGATGTAATTATTGAAATGGGTAAAATCATGGATGAAGAAGCTGGTTATAACCCTGAAGAAGCTCCTCATGGTTTTTCTTTTGCAGATGATAATTGTTCTTTACTTACTCCAGAAATGTATGAACTTTTTGGTTACCCAGTTTTAAAAAGAATATTTGATTATTGGTCACCTAATGAAAATGATAAACGCTTTCAACATTCGGATTCTGAAATGGGTCACTTATTACCTATCCTAGGCAAATTAAATCTTACAGGATGTAATTTTGGTCCAACAGTATTAGTAGATGAAATAAGAAAATATATGCCCAGAACAAGAATAGATGGTTGTCTAGCCCCCTTTACATTTATGAATAACGACAAGGATAAGATCATTGAAGAAGTAAAAAGAGATTGTCTAATGGCAAAAGAATATAAAGGTCTAAACTTATTAACTGCAGGTTCTATTAACAACGGAAGTTTGTTGACCAGTATGCGAGCTGTCATGTATGCCATTCAAAATTATGGTCGCTACTAAAATAAATATACCTGTATATATTGACTTCACATTTATGATAAAGTAAAATTGTATCTATATAAGTTGAATTAAATAATTGCTAATGAGCCGACAATTATTTTGTTCTATTCAAGTTATAAAATCAAGAAAAATATATTGAAATAGTGTATAGATGTTTAAGTTCAATATATATATGTTTTATCATAATGAGAGGTGGAAAGTATGAATAATAATAAATCGGAAAGCGTATTGCTTGATGGAGTCAGGTCTGCATTAATAGCTTTTTTAATTACTTTAGGATTTTCTTTAGTAATATCAATAATTTTTAATATGTCCTTTTTTGAAGATTTCAATAATCTTATGTCAGGTAATTTAGGTGGGGACAAAGGAGCTACAGCAACTAGTATAGTACGAATAACTGTCATGATATTTAACTTTTCATTATTTAACGCTGTAGGAACTATTAAATTTGGAATCTTAATTTTAATTTTTATACCTGTTATAGCCTTTTGGTTAGCTAATAAGCAAATTGATAGAAAAGGTAATATGAATTCGTCCAACATAATTGTTTATGTAATAAGCTCCTTCATATTTGCTTTGTTACAATTTTTTATTTCCTTGATTACTAAGGGAGATCTTGTAGAAGGTATACCAATTAATTTTGCTACTTTTGGTAATCTTTTAACTACTTTTATACTATGCTTATTAATTCAACTTTTTATTAAACTTAATTATAAGAGAGATTCAAAAAATGGTGGAATAAAGTCTTTTAAGAATACTTACAGGATAATGGGATTAATAGGAATTGTTATTATATTAGCAGGTCTTATCTCGGGATTTGGTAACTATAGCAAACATGGTATATTGATAATTATAGCAATTATACTTATGTTACCTAATATGATTGCTTATAGTTTCTTTTATATGATAGGTCTTACAATGGAATTTAATGATAAGCTTCAAGAAGCATTGAACAAGTTTATTAATATTGATTTAACTTTTGAGAATAATATGTATATCAGATATTTAGCAATAGTAATATTTGTTTTAATTGTAGCCTATATTATTTATAAAATGGATAAGGAAAAGTTAATAAAGAATTCTCTCATATATTCAGTATCCCTAGGTCTTTTTATTGGAACTCTAGGATATTGTTCAAGTATTAATTTTATTGATATTGATTTTATTGGTAGTATTGAATTTAGTGTAAGTAACATTTTCTTATCAGCTTTTATACCTTTTGCAACAGTATGGATTATAGTTTTAATCTATTATTTGATTAAAAAGGTTAAAGATGTTATCAAGGAATAGTAATTATTCATATAAAAATATATAACATAAAAATTACATACCTTGACAAAAATGATATTCTACATTAGAATCATATAATAAATAGTACTATAACTTGATTATAGATATTTGATGTTGAAAAGAACTAGTAGATATTGATGTATCATTTCAGAGAAGAAGTTATAGCTGAGAAACTTCTATGAAACCAATATTGAACCTATCTTGGAATCCTGTATGAAAATACAGCGGTTGCCTTCCGTTATAAGGTCACGAGATAATAATTATATTCATTAATTATTAACTAGGGTGGTACCACGAATATAACTTCGTCCCTTTCGGGATGGAGTTTTTTTAATATATAGATATCGAAGGAGAGTGAAACTATGGCTAAGAAAAATAAGTTTGTAGAAGCAATTACATCAATGGATGAAGATTTTGCTAAATGGTATACTGATGTAGTTAAAAAAGCTGAGTTAGTTGATTATTCAAGTGTTAGAGGATGTATGGTTATAAAACCTTATGGTTATGCCATATGGGAATTACTTCAAAGACAATTAGATGACAGATTCAAGGCAACTGGACATGAAAATGTTTATATGCCAATGTTCATACCAGAAAGTTTACTTGAAAAAGAAAAGAGTCATGTAGAAGGTTTTGCTCCAGAAGTAGCTTGGGTTACACATGGAGGTACAGAAAAATTAACTGAAAGATTATGTGTAAGACCAACTTCAGAAACATTATTTTGCGAACATTATTCTAATGAAATTCAATCTTATAGGGATTTGCCTAAATTATACAATCAATGGTGTTCTGTAGTTAGATGGGAAAAGACTACAAGACCATTCCTACGCTCATTAGAATTTTTATGGCAAGAAGGTCATACAGCTCATGCTACAGCTGATGAAGCAATGGACGAGACAATTAATATCCTTAATCTGTATGCGAAATTCTGTGAAGATGTTCTTGCTATACCAATGATTAAAGGGCAAAAAACAGATAAAGAGAAATTTGCAGGAGCAAAAGCAACTTATACTATTGAAAGTCTAATGCATGATGGAAAAGCTCTTCAATCTGGTACATCTCATAATTTTGGAGATGGATTCGCAAAAGCTTTTGATATCACTTATACTGATAAGGATAATAAGTTATCTTATGTTCATCAAACATCTTGGGGCGTATCCACAAGATTATTAGGTGGTATAATAATGGTTCATGGTGATGATAACGGATTAGTTCTCCCACCAATGATTGCTCCAACACAAGTTATTATCATACCTATAATGCAGAAAAAAGAAGGGGTACTTGATAAAGCTAATGAAGTCAAGGAAACTCTTAGCAAATTTGCTAGAGTTAAGATTGATGATTCTGATAAGAGTCCTGGATGGAAATTCAGCGAACATGAAATGAAAGGTATTCCTCTAAGAGTTGAATTAGGCCCTAAGGATATAGAGAAAAATCAAGCTGTAATTGTAAGAAGAGATACTAGAGAGAAATATTTTGTATCCCTTGATGAGCTTGAAACTAAAGTCACTGAACTTTTACAAGATGTCCAAAAGAGTATGCTTGAAAAAGCAAGAATCCATAGAGATAAACATACCTACACTGCAACAACTATGGATGAATTATCAGATATAATGAACAATAATCCAGGTTTTGTAAAAGCAATGTGGTGTGGAGATACTGCTTGCGAAGAAAAGATTAAGGAAGAAACAGGCGCTACATCTAGATGTATCCCATTTGAGCAGGAAGAAGTCTCGGATGTATGTATTTGCTGTGGTAAACCAACTAAGAAAATGGTTTATTGGGGTAAAGCGTATTAATAAAATTCTTTTTTATGATATTTTATGTAAACGTTAAATTGTAAAAAATTTGATGAAAACTTTATATCCTAAAAATTCAAATATATTAATAACTCAACTTTCCCACCTTTAATTTAATGCAGGTAAATTAAGGATTATAGGTTTGGTTCGCAGAATAAAAAGATAGAAGAAACGCCTATATTTTTATTCTGCAAAGCCTTTTAATTAGCTTACCTGCATAGAATATTGAAGTGGGAAAGTTGAGTTAATAATCATTTTGATTATTATGGGTTTTGCTATTATATAAGATGTATGAGTAAGCACTCTCCTAGTTCAAATGGGAATATAGTGGAGAGCATCATGGATTTTCCATGGTTTTAGTTTATAACGAAGGTTGAGAGTATATTGCAGAAAAAAAGCCAATGCTTGTTTTTTCTGCGTTGCTTTTAACCTCTTTTTTTATATAAAAATATATTAAAAGGCGTGAACCTCTATGATGGTAGTAGCGAGCTATTGTGCTATATAATAATTCATTTGGGTATATTTGTGGTAAATAGGTTAGCATAAAAAATCTCCTTTATCAGTAACAATATGGTATATAAAATTAGTATTTAATAAAAGTTGATATTTTATTTATTATGTATTAATTAATAAGTATAGTAACTAGACTTTTGAAAGAGATACTGGAATATAAGGAGTTGAAAATCTTATTTCAAATTAAATCATTAGAAGCATTTTGAATGTGACTATTGTATGTTGACTTATTGTATGCTTTTCGTGTAATATATATAATAAGGTAGGTGAAATATATGGATATCATTAAGGTGTTTGCCTATAACGTGAAAAAATATAGAACTGCGAAGGGGTTATCTCAAGAGGCTTTTGCAGAAAAGTCAGGACTCCACAGGACATATATAAGTGCTGTAGAGCGTAAAAAAAGAAGTATTGCATTAGATAATGTTCAAAAAATAGCTAATGCATTTGAGATAGAAACATATTTGCTTTTTATAGAAGATAAGCAGACAAAAGAAGAGTGAAAAAAATTTGGGGGCATATTGATGAATAGATCATATTATTTTAATTATATTGAAGAAAAACTACAAGTATTGGCTTATAGAATTTCTCAACGTGGGAAATTGAATATCTTAGACTTGAATATCTATTCGGAGACGTTCTTTGCAGATTTATTAAATATCCTTTTTAATCTTGAATTAAAAAATATGAATGTATACAAACAAAATGTTGAAGGAATAGATTTAGTAGATGATAAAAATAAAATCATTGCTCAAGTTTCATCTACGAGTACTAAACATAAAATCGAGAAATCTTTGAGTAAAGATATTTTTAAAAAGTATGTCGGATATAGATTTATATTTATTTCTATTGCCAAAGAAGCCATTAATTTAAGAGGACATAGTTATACTAATCCACATGGTGCATTATTTTCACCTAAAGATGATATTGTGGACATCGGTACAATATTAAATATAGTTTTAAGTATGGCTATTGATAAGCAAAAAGAATTCTATGAGTTTATTAAAAAAGAGCTAGGGTCAGAAATAGATATAGTTCAAGTGGATACAAATTTAGCTACAATTATAAATATATTAGCATCAGAAAATTTAAACGAAAGTATAGATTCCCCGGAGATTAATATCTTTGAAATTAATAGGAAGATTGAGTTTAACGATCTTGTAAGTGTCAAAGATACAATTGATGATTATAAGATATATTATCATAGACTGGACGAAAAATATTCTGCGTTTGATAGAGAAGGAGCAAACAAGAGTTTGTCTGTTTTTCAAATAATAAGAAAACAATATGTACTATTACAAAATGAAGAAAGAACTTCTTCCATTGTGTTTTTTAGTATTATTGATAATATTATTGAAATTATTACTAAGAGTAAAAATTACGTTGAAATTCCGTATGAAGAATTAGAAATGTGTGTATATATATTAATAGTTGATGCATTTATAAGATGTAAAATCTTTAAGAATCCGGAGGACTATAATCATGTTATTACCAGATAATATACATCCAGAACTTAGTATTTATTATAATGGTTCTGTAGTTCTGACGGAACTTAAGATTAAATCGAAGCAACAAATACTTGATTTATATCAACAAGTTAAAAACAGAAATGATATGTCATTTCCCACTTTTGTATTGAGTTTAGATTGGCTATATCTACTTGATGTAGCCAAAATAGATGAGAATGGGTGTGTGGATTTATGTTCTTAAAAAGTTTAAAGATATCAAACCAGAATGAAGTTTTACGAGAAATGCACTTCATTTCCGGCTTGAATTTAATAATTGATGAAACTCCGACTACTGATGCGCAATCAACTGGTAATAATGTTGGAAAAACCACTGTATTAAAATTAATTGATTTTTGTTTAGGCGGAAAACCATCCATCATATATACTGACACTGAAAATAAAAAAGAAATATATAATTTGGTAAAAAAATATTTGATTGATTATGAAATTTTAATCACATTAGTTCTTGTTGAGAGTTTATCTGATGAAAACTCTAACAAGATTTTAATTGAGAGAAATTTTCTTTCTAGAAAAAAAGCTATTAGAAGAATTAATGGGAAAGACATCCTTGATAAAGATTATGAGGATGAATTATTAAAATTTATAATACCACAGCAAAAATCAGAAAAACCTACTTTTAGGCAAATAATATCTCATAATATAAGATATAAGGATGAGAATATTAACAATACCTTAAAAACATTGAATAGATTTACATCGGATGTAGAATATGAATCATTGTATTTATTTTTATTAGGTTGTACTTTTGATGATGGCGCAAAAAAACAATCAGTATTAGCAAAAATAAAACAAGAAGAAACTTATCGTGTTAGACTTGAAAAGAAACAAACAAAAACAGCTTATGAAATTGCACTTTCAATGATAGAAGACGATATTGTAACTTTAAATGAAAAGAAATCTACTTTAACTATAAATGAGAATTTTGAAGAAGATTTAGAGCGACTTAATTTGGTTAAATATAAAATAAATAAGAGTAGTTCAATGATAAGCAAGATGGAAATTCGTAAAAATCTTATCCAAGAAGCTCAACAAGAAATGGAGCATAATATATCAACAATTGATTTGAAACAACTTGAATTACTGTATAAAGAAGTAAAAAGCAATATTTCAGGAATACAAAAAACTTTTGAAGATTTAGTAGCTTATCATAATAATATGCTTGTTGAAAAAACTAGGTTTATTACTGCGGAATTACCTTCGTTAATAGAAAAAATAAAAACCGAGGAAGCTGTTATAAACGATTTACTTCAACAAGAAAAGGAATTATCAGAGGAAGTTGCAAAAGGTGATTCTTTTGAGGAACTTGAAAAAATAATTGTAGCTTTAAATGAAAAATACCGAACAAAGGGAGAGTATGAAAGCGTCATCGCTCAGTTAGAAGAAGTAGATAACAACATGGAAGATTTGCATAAAGAAATCAAAGCCATTGATGATTTTCTTTTTTCAAATGATTTTGAAGAAATGATAAAAGTACAGATTAAAAAATTTAATAAGTTTTTTTCTACAATTTCATATGAACTATATGGAGAGAAATATGCTTTGAAATATGATAAAGTTATAAATAAAAATAATCAGCAGATTTACAAGTTTAGTGCATTTAATGCAAATATGAGTTCGGGAAAAAAGCAAGGAGAGATTCTATGTTTTGATTTGGCTTATATATTATTTGCTGATGAAGAAAAAGTACCGTGTTTACATTTTTTGTTGAATGATAAAAAAGAGTTAATGCATGATAATCAATTAATTAAAGTTGCCGATTATGTCAGAAATAAAGATATTCAACTGGTAGTATCAATTTTGAGGGATAAATTACCAGAAGGTCTAGAGAATAAAGGAAATGTTGTAATAAAGCTTTCTCAAGAAAGTAAATTATTTAAAATCGAAGATAATACTTAAATAACTGAATTAGTGGAATAAATTAGGATAGTTTAAAATCTTTTAGTTGCCAACTATATTTTAATTATTTTTATAAGTATTATCCTCTTCTTACTATGGATTATACGTTTATCTAAAACATCCACTGAATCAAATGATAATGAAGTCTACTTTGAATCTGATGACGATGACATTTCCTATGATAGTGATTCTTTTGGTAATGATTAATATAGAAGGTAGAATCCTAACTTAATGATTCTACCTCAATATTAATATTTAATATCATTTTGTTAATTTAATTAATTCATCATTTATTTCAATGATTATTTCATCTGGGTCTAAATTATTATTTTTAAACAGAAATAAATTCCATGACTTATCGTTTAATGTTAAATCGGTTTTAACCCTTCTATCATATTCTTCTAAATACGCATTGACTTCTTTTTTTTCTTCATCTATAAACAATTCATATTCATTATCAAATTTTAATTCTAGGTTATCAATTTCTATAATATCATTAACGTCTAATAAATTTTCTGCATATAAGTCTATAGCATATAAATGATCAGGTTCGATAGTCATAATATCATTTAATATATTCATCTCTTTCTTATCATTTCTTAGATTAATAACTGTTTCAGTAAAATCAAAGCTATTTGTCATTTGAGGCTGAATAATAGCAATGAATTGTACATTATTTAATGAAACACCAGAGTAAATTACAGAAAAATTGCTTATGTTGTCTTCTAGAAATTGCCTTTTCTCATCTACCCATTTTCTATCAGATTCTTCTAGATCAAGACTATCAAATACTTTACCTATAATATGAGCATTTATGATATTTTCATCTGTAGGTGTCTTTTCTGCTTTTGAAGCTACTTCCGTGAATTCCTTTATTTTTTCTTTAGTTAATTTTTCTAATTCATTGGCATTTATTTTGTCATTATATTGTTGTGCACTTAATTTCCAATAACATATATCATCAATTTTCACTGTTAACGGAAATCTAGATTCTTCTGTCTCTTTTAAATCTTTTAAAGAAAGATTCAATTCTTCTGGGGTTTCTAATACAATTTCCTTGATTTTTTTATTTTCTTGTTGATCATTTTTTCCATCAGATGGTACTTTTGTATCTAAAATGTGTTTTGTATCTATTGTTAGAGTAAGAGATTTATCACCTACTATAACCCATTTACCTGAATAATCTATAATTTCTCTATCTCTATCATACTGGCTATACTGAAATTTGAAAGTACCGTTATCACTAAATGTGTACATGTCATCATATCCATCTCCTAATTGATTACTGGCATGCCACATACCTATTAATGATTTTCTATAATCAGTATTATCATCAATGGGTTCTTTTTCAACATTTTCATCATCATTGCTGTTGTTTTTAGTATTAATAACAGTTTTCTTCTGATTACTTGAAACAGCTGAATCTTCTATCTCTGTACCTTTAACTGATTTATCTCTTAAAGCAAAGTATGATACAGCTCCTCCAATTATCATAATAATAACTACACAACATATAAGCCCTCTATAGTTTTTTTTCATTTTACTCTCCTTCCAAAAATCTAGTTATGGGTATAAAATTTATACCTATTATAATATTTCTCACTCTCATATTTATCTTTAAAATAAAGACCATTACTTATAGATAAGCTTCCACCTGCTTGAGCTAGATAAACTCCTTTTTCAGAATTATAATCCCTACCATCAGGTGTAGGACGAATAACTTGAACGTGCCCTATACTAGGAGATTCATCAATACACGAAATAGTCATATATCCCTCATTAGCTCTTTTTTGAGCTTCTTCAGGGCTTATCTCTTTCCATCCATAATTTTTCCCTTGAGCATCTAACCAAATAGCTAATCTATTTGCATTTAACTCTGTGGCTGTAGCATTTTTTTCATCTTGATATAAGATATATCCTTTTTTCAAATTACGTCCTATGGCTTTTCCTGTAGCATCTTCTAAATTCCCTTTTTGATTTATTTCTACGAATCTAGGTAATTCAACACCCATTGCTATAGAAATGTCCCACGCATATATGTTACAATATGTAGCACCGCCTCTAGGTACGTACCTTGGATTAGATTCTACATTGAATTGATCTATCAATTTATTGTATGTTTCTGATGTCCTAGGTCCAGAATTATAAGTATATAATGGTTTTACTGCATTCCATGATGTAGTATCTACCATATTATAATTCGAATTAGTATTAATCTTGGTTTCTTGATTATTATTATCTATCTTGATATCTTGATTATTCTCTACCTTAGGCTGTTGATTAGTAATCTTATCTTCCCAAGGTTTTGTTTTATAATATGTAGCAAAATTTATATCCCTTTGATCTTTTTCTGTTCTATATCTATCAATATTACTCCATGTATTATATCCTGAATAAGTTGCGCTTGGAATATCTGGTTCGTTACGGCTTATTGCTTTATTATATCTATTAAGAGCAACATTTAGACCACCTCTTATATTGTATTTCCAATCATTTCGGATATGTTCAAAGTCATATTTATCACTCCAAGATTTATCATTAAGCTGCATTATCCCCCAATCGGTAGATGTTACTTGACCATTTTTATTCTTATTCTCATTTGAATTTGCTAGGTTGTTTCCTTCATATTGAGTCATTCCGCTTTCTGTCCAAGCTATTGCTAGCCCAATATCTTTTGGAAGACCTATCTCCTTACAGTACTGGTCTATATAATTTACAATTTCCTCATAACTAGGATTCCCATATTTTCTTTTATTGTTTTCAACATTTGAGCTTTCTTTTGGTTTTATTATTGGGGTTTCTTCTGGTTTTTCAATTACAATAGGATTTGCTTTAACAAATAAATACTCCCAAGTTGTTTCTCCAACTTTTCCTTGGTATTCATCAAAATTCCACAACTTATTATTTCCTTTGAATTTATTGACTACTTCTAACGTTCTATCTCCAAAATAACCGTCTTCAGCTAATGGATTTCCTCTAGAATCTGTATAGCCTAATTCATTTAATCTTTGCTGCATAAGCTTTACATACTCATTATATTTGTTATTATCATAAGTTAAAATACCTTCAAGTTTTGGCATGGAAATTAAAGTATCTTCTTGTTTTGGCTGTTTATTAGTTATGACTTCATCATTATCCTTATCAAAAAAGTCTACTAAATGCTCTATACTAGATTTTATTGTAGATTGGATTACCCCCAATATATCAGCAATTTTACTGCTCAAGCTTATATAATATTCTTCAATCTTATCTGATAAATCAATTATATCAGCTTTTGGTTCTTCATTTATCTCGTTGAAACTATCCATCAGTTTTTTTTCTACATCTGCATATGCTGTTATAGCTTTGTTAATAAACTCTGATGTTTTATTTACGCTTTTCTCTAAATAATTAATCTCTCTGCATAGATTACGGAGTTTTACATCAATATTTTGTCTATATTTAACGTCACTATCCAAACCACTTCTTATAGATATTAATTTATCACCTACATCGTTCACTTTATTTGAAATGTTTTGTATATTAGCTATTTTATCTTCTAACCCTTCCATATTTATACTTATATTATTCATACATCTTCCCCCTTATTTTATCAAATTTTTTAAATTATTTCTACATTTATCATTAATATAATTTTATAACAAATATTATATTAATGATAAACTATTCATAAATTTCTTGATATATTTCCCATATTGTTATAAAACTTTCGTTTAAATTTTTAGTTAACTCTACTAAATTTTTTCCATACTCATTAATGATATCATCAGATAGATTTTGATCATTGCTGTTAATAATATTTTTTGAAGATGTATTTTCTCTATATACCATAACAGCTTCCTCCACCATTTTTTTGGTCATATACAAGTCATCTTCTAATTGTAAAATCTCTTTGCTTAATTTATTTAGTTCACTATTAATGTTATTTAAAGTCTGATTATTAGTACTACATACAGCCAAATTTTTCTTGTCAAAACAACTTAATTTTGTAGACATAGTCTTTAATTCAATAATTTTTTCATCTATGTCCTCAACACGTTTTGTTATACTAGACATAATAATTCCTCCTTGTATTATAATAGTTGATATAATAAATTTAACTTAATGAAAAAAATATTTTCAATGAGTACTTACTATTATGGTATATATAATTTATATTTTTTTCAACAAATCCTGACGAAATGCATGATTTATGGGATGAAATGCATGGAGTTAGTTATTTGGGTTGTTTTTTGATAATTAGAAGCTTAGATATGTGTATATAAATATAACTCCTATTACTATTTTTATTTAGGAATAGGAGTTATATTATTAGCTTAAACAAACTACTGAAAATCTTTACTTTTTCAATTTAAATTTAATTACTTCCCCTGTATCCATATCTATTTTAACTTGATATTTTACATCTGATTGTTCCTTTATTGAAGAACTAACCTTAAGTATGGCATAATCATTATTTATAGATAGCGTAGCTACAGGTTCTTCATATTGAAAAATAGTATCTATCCCAATCTCATTAATACCAATCTCATATATTTCATTAATATCAAAACTTACGTTATCTAAGTCTAATTGAAGAAGTATTGTGTTTTTTGTATCATTATCATGTACAGCATCAATATAACTAATACTACTTTTTTTTGTATTAATAGTAATTTTTATAATACCATGTGGTTTTGAATTATCTACATAAGGGAATTCATAATAATACCAAATTTTTTCTGTTGTTTTTTCTTGAATTTCTTTTTTCCCTACTGACTTTATCTCAATTCCTGTTAATATTGAGTCATTACGCCATTCATCTGCTCGAGCATTTGCATAAATGAGACCATCATTTATTGAATTAATTGGCTTATCAATTATCATTTCCCTTATATCTTGAAAATCTAATGGATGATTTGATGGTTTTTCATTTAATGCTCCGCTAAAGCTATAAACTCCGATAGCAAATAATATACCTATTAAAGTGATGATTATTCCTAATATATTCTTTTTCATTTTACCCACCTATTTTTATTTATTAAATTTGCTAAATAAATCACAATATTCTTTAGTCTCTCTTCCGTATTCAGCAGCCGCATCTCCAAAACCATTATACCTAGCAAGAAGCTGTTGTAGTTGCTCATTAGTAGCAGTATCTAGATCAATACCAAGCAAAGATGCCTTATATTTTAGAACTAAACCCACATAAAATATATTTGTCTTACTGTCTTGAAGTTGATACCACATATTTTTACTATCATGCCAATCATCATAATCTAATTTTTCACCTTCTACATAATCTTTGTCTATACCCCAATTGTGTGAAGCAATAGCTGTTCTAGCAAAGATTTGTCCTAGCCCTGTAGATGAGTCTTTTCTCATTGGACCGTTAACTTTAGGCGGTCCTATTAACAACTTTTGAACCCATGTCAACTGTTGATACCGTTCAATTTCATCTTCAAATCTATAATTTTCCATAACAAATGAATCTGCTACAGCATCTCTCATATCATACATTCGTATTTCTTTTAAAAGAATTGCTTGAATCAAAGCTTTGGGAACCCCTAGCCTTCCGCTTACATATGAAATAGTATTATCATTATTTAAGACCATGTCTATGGACTTATTTGTTGAATAAAACCCTATATTTTTATTTTCTTCAATAAAATGCAAATGCTCTTTCACTAATGTCACTAATTGATTTCTAAGATCTTGTTCTGTTAACCTATTCACATTTTTATTATTGACTATGATATTATTATGTTTATCAAAAAACCTCTTCAAGTGATTAATATTTGATACTATATTTGAACGTATTCCCTCTATCAGTGTTCCTATTTTTTTACTTAATCCTATATAATATCTTTGTAAATCATCCGTTAGATTAATAATATTAGATTCTGTTTCACAGCATATATCCTTAGAACTAATTAATAGTTTTCTTTCTACATCATCATAATCTTTTATTGCTTGATCAACAAACTTTCCTGACCTATATATATTATATTTCAAATTTTCCAGTTCTCTACACAACTTTATAAGTAAACCATCTATATTTTGCCTGTATTTAACATCACTATCAATAGTACTTCTTATATTTGATAGTTCATCTTCTATATAACTTATCTTTTGAAGATAACCTTTTTAATCTACAAACCTTTACCTCCAACATATCAATTTTTACTACAATATTAGCCATCATTACTTCTCTCTCTTTTATTACAGGCTCCTTAACACTTTGTCTGCTCTTAACCTTTGGAGGAAATCTTGTAGTGCTTCACTTTCATTTTGATATAACACATCTGAAATTTGACTACATCTTTCATCAGATGTGAATACGCTCCAATCATCGTTAACTTTTCTAATACATACTTCATTTGGATAAATATCATGATCCCCAAACCAGTTATAATTAATTAGTTGTTCAACCAAAATTATTTTTTTTACTTCTTCTATAGTCATTGTATCTCTCTCCTATTTTAATTCAACTAGTATTTTCAACTCAATTAACCATTCAACAGGCATTGGCAATTCATACTGTATTCCAGTATCTACAGTAGTACCAAACCCCTTAGCAATTTTACCTTTATGAACTATTAATTTATCAAAAGTCAATTTATATTTACTCATATATGCCTCTATTTTTGCCTTTAACTTTACATCAGTAGAATTATTAAATTGTTTCTTTATGTTAGCAAAATCATTTATTACCTCATATTGATGATATTTGGACACATCTTCAATATAAGGTAATGCTCGTTGGTTATAATTATACGGTTTACCATTATCGAGCGGTGAAGTATATCTACCATTAGCTGGACCATATCTATCAATTATCTCCCCAATAGCTGGTGAGTATGAATCCTTAATTGCATTACCTGTTTCATCTAAGATATAGCCTCCCTGTGGAACCTGTTCCCAATCTATTTTTCCGTCTTTTAACACACTTGAATCCTTAGGGATTTGAACATCATCTGGCCATTTCCCAGTAGATGCAAATTCATCAGCAAGATTTGTACCTTTATAATCATCAATTCCTTTTAAATATTTCCCAAGTTCATCAATATAACAAGTTGATTTCTTTAATAATTCACTTGTAAGTTTACTAGTCCTTTCAACTATTTCATCAAGCATCTTAATCTTCTCATCAGGTAAATCATCAATATCTATTTTATATATGATTCCATCTGGTGTTACTACTTCAAAATACTCTTTTGTTCTAGTAATGCTCCTAATAAGGTCTGGTAAATCATCTAACTTAGCAGTTATTATCTTGTTGATTCGTTTTGTCGCCTGCATTACTCCTTTTATTGCTTTTTTGAATCCACCACTTTTAATAAATTTAACTATACTGGCTGCGGTCTCTCCACCTTCAATTGCTGCACATAGGACTTCCCCTATTATACTACCTATCATAGCTCCTTTATCAAAAGGTTCAGCCTCATTATATGTAGTCTTCCATTCCTCTATAGCCTGAGTTATCATCATTTTCAATGCATCCTGGTATTCGTCATATACTACAGCTTTTGCCATAAATGCTGCAAAAACCTTAAGTTGGCCAGGATCTTTTATAATGCTATATATCCCTTCTATAGTATCAATAACTGTTTTTAATGGCGCTACAGATAATCCCCAAAAAATCCCTACACGAAATTCTTGTCCCTGCTCTTTTGCACTAGAACCATATGTAAGTCTAGCCCACGTATAGAAGTTATTCCTTTTTACTTCTTCAGGAAAGTTCCAATGATTAATTTCATTTAGTGCATCTAATGGATAATAATATTTAGCATAATATTCATAGGCTGCTAAACTTCCGTATTTATTTTCATTAGTAATTATACAAAGTTTATCATCTTTAAGTGGAATAGGAGGAATGTTTTCATAATATTCTTCAGGTAATAGATTAGCAACAAATTCAAAGGTACTATAGTCATTCTCTGTCATATTAGCCCAATGTAACAGAGTCTTCAATTTATATTCTTTTGGTAAAGCTTCGTAAGTAAAGATTAAATTATTTCCTCTATGGTATTCCTCGAATCCAAGTAGGAATTTGTAAACTGCTTCATCCAGATCTTCATCTATATTTGAATTATAATTGCCATTATTGTCTGTTAGGTTTACTTCAAACCCTTTGTAATTCTTCAGAATATTTTCTAGTGATTTTTTAAAGTCTATAATATCTTTTGATTTGATTTCTTCAGCTACTTTGTCTTGATAAATATTCTTCTCCAGTACTAATCCATCAAAGTCAAGAAATTCAACTTTATTTTCATAATTGAATTTATTATAACTTAAATTAATATAGTTGTCAGTATTATTCATAACCTTTTTGCTAGAGAAAAAGTCACTAAGATTTTTAATAGTAGTACAAAGCCCTTCAATGAATCCAAAGAGCCCTATTTTAGATAAGAAATTAAATCCTTTTAGTATAGGATTCTCATGGTTAGTTTTATTTTCTATTTTTATAGGTTGAGTCGCATTATTAAGATTACAGGCAAGACATTTCAATTCTCTTTCTGTTTGTTCATACCTATCTTTTGTATTCTTAACAAAATTACTCAATTCATATAAATTACTAGCAATTTCATCTAATTCTTTTTGTATATGTAACATTTTGCTGTTAATACCTTTTTGATATTTTACATCTCCATCTAAAGAGTATTTTAACGAGCGAAATGAATCTTCAATATCTGATACATTGTATGAACATCTTTTCAGACTATGTTCATTTTCACCCAAATTCCTAGTTTCTATTGACATATTACCCAAAAGCAATCACCTCATAAACCCCTATGGAACAAAACAGGATAATTTCTAGCTTTTAAGTTAATGTGATTTATATCTTATTTTTTCCATGTTCTTATAAAAATATTTTTTCCTTCTTCTATAACCCCTTTAGTTACTTTTGACACTGTAATTTGTTCTTTTTTTGGTAACGGGCATGGTTTGATAGTTTTTATTATGTTTAAGTTAATAGTATTAGTTATATCTTTAGTTTTTCCTACTAATAGACTTGCTGTTCTTTGCTTATCTACATATTCATTCTGTCCATAATGTTGATATAACTTATTAATCTTTTCCTCAGATTTTCTATACTCGTTACATGAATATACAAGTAACTCCTCATAATTCTTAGTTTTAAAAATTATTTTACTAAGATTTTCATCTACTTCCCTCATCAAATTATTAATATTACCTCTACTAACAATTTCATCATCTAGATTATTCTTAGTTGTTTCATGATCATAAGCTATTAACTTAATCGTTCTCTGTATATCATTAATTTTTTCTGCTAAAATGCTCATATGTTGTAGTTGAGCTGTTATTTGCAACCATGCCACCACCTTAATTTGGACAAAATATAGGACTGCCAAAATTAATCTATAATTTAGCTAAATAAACGGGTAAGGGTGTGAAAATTAAAATATGGATAAATATTTTATAGCTAAATTATATTTTGGCAGTCCTTATAAACATTTTATTATGAGAATAAATCTACAGTTGCTGTTTTAATAGCAGATTCTGCTGAAGTATAATCTGTAGCAGCATTTGTTAAAAATTTCTGATACGAAACTATAACCTCCGAATATTGTTTAAATTCATTATTTAATTGATCAAATTTTGATACAAATTGATTTGATGCATCGCTTTGCCATTCATCTTGCAAATTATGCATTAATCTAGTTATGTCTGCCATAATATCTATGAATCTTTCATTAATAGTTCCTATTGTACCTGCTTTATCATTTAATAATTGAGTAGTAACTTGAAATGATGCCATATGTATCCTTCCTTCCATTGTAATTATTTTTATTATTTATTTAGCTAATCTTTTAGCATTACTGACAATATTACCTTCAGTCTCTCTATATACCTTTGCGGCTTTCAATAAGAACTCAGCATAATTATTAAGAACTTGTTGTAAACTCCTAAATTTAGGTTCAAAAGCAGTGATTTGAGTTACATAAGTTGTATTACCATCACCTTTCCATTGACTAGATAGGCTTTCTACTTCACTAATTAATTTTTTATATAATGTTTCATATTCCTCCACTTTAGTTGTTACATTTTTTGATTGTGTTACTAATGTTTGTGGTGTTACACTAATTGATTTTGCCATAATATAAACCTCCTTTTAAATATAAGCAATCCTGAGTTACTTTTTTTAATCATAATAGTCTGATTGTCGTTCTAACCAATCGTAATAATCTTCAAGCCTTCTATCATCTTCTCGTTTAATGTCATATGCAACATCAGATATTCTAGTTGCTATATCAGATATTTTTCGGGATGTAGACTTTATGTCTCCTTCTAGCATCTCCCCTTGACCAATAAATTCTCTGGATGCCTCACCTTTCCATATGTACACTATATCGTTGATGATATTATTTAAATCTCTTGACTCATTCGTTAAATCATTGGACAATTGTCTTATTTTTTTTACTTGTCTCATAACATGTGAATAATTGATTCTTCTTCTAGGTCGGACCATTTTTTTCCTCCCTTTGCAATACTTTACTTATCAATATATTGATTTGTTTTTATTATGTTTTGTTACAAGTAATATGATATAGAAAAATTAAAATATTTTCAACAAATCCTGACGAACGACACGTTTAATGGGATGAAATGCATTCAAAAGTAAAAACAACCAAAAAAAAGCACAACTTCTTGTGCAATATTTACAATAGAAATATGTCGTATTTTGTAATCTATTTGCTATGAATATGACGTTAATTATTAAGAAAATATATACTTAAAGCAATAACTCAAATAAATGATATGTTTATAAAGATGGAATTTGATAACTTATTCCAATCATTAAAGTGAAGAACTGAACTCCTAAAATAAGTGCAGGCATGAATTTTACATATTTACAAAATTCAAACCTGCACTCATTTAATTACCTAAGATATCTTGTTATCCTCTATTACCATTTCAATTTGGTATTTATTTATGTAATAATGATTAATAATATATTTTATACCCATACCCATTAATATAGACAATATCAATGATATAAAACCAAGAAGTAAAATAGCTTGGTCATTGGATATATTATCTTTTAAACTTCTTCCCACAAGTATACCCATAAGAGGAGCTACCAATATGAAGGTCAATCCACTTTTATTTTTTTTAGGATTATTTTGATTCACCTTTTTAATATAGCTAATAGAGTATACTGTCATAAAAGTTATATAGATAATCAAGATAAGAAAAATTTCAATTATAGTTATTCGTCTATTAATTGAAAATACTTTAAAAACTCCTAACAAACATTCAATGGATACTATAAGTAGATTAGTACCAATATATAATATAAACTGCTGTATAAGATTATTTTTTATAATCTTATTTCCCCAAACAATCATACCAACTATTGTAATAGCAAACAGAGGAAATGTAATATAATTATAGATTCCAAAAATTGCTGGTAAAAAACCAAAGAAAATAATTAAAAACCATTCGTCTTTTATCATTTTGCTTGAGTAAGGTTTTTCTTTCATAAAATCTTTCATATTCTTTTCTATTATTGATTGATTATCCATTTTTACCTCCAACTATAAAGCCATCCATTGTATCTAATCCTTCCTCTTTATAGATTTCAGCTAAAAATAAATATATACAAATTTTTTCTACACCAGTATATCCTTTACCATGTTCATACTCATTTAAAACTGTTGGAATTGCTTGTGCCTCTGTAAAGTTCATTTTTTTATAAAATGTTTCAAAATCTTCTCTTACACATTCTCTCAATTCTTCATATTCAAATATCATCACTTCTATCATCCTTGCTTTATTCAGCATAAACTATTTAAGCTAATATTAGAAATAATCTATTAATAATTATGGTTTAAGATTAAGAATATACTCTATACGTGATTTTGTATCAAAAGTTGTTTCTATAATTCTATAATCCTTTTTTCCCATTATCTTTTTACATATATTTACATCTTGAATTAATTGCTCTTTATCATTTTTATTAATGTTATCTTCGTAACTAATTATTTTCATAATAATATTGAGTTTATCATATATATAATCTGGTATTTCTTTTAATTTAAAGCACTCAATTGCTATTAAAATATAGTAAGCTGTCTTAGTAAATTTATTATAATTTAATTCTCTCCAATCTTCTTCTAAAATTTTTGCTACTGATTGAGATACCGTAAATCCGTCTTCTTCAATATATTCCTCAAAACTATAAATAATTGAGTCTTTAATATCATCATAAGTAATATTATTATTCATAAGAACACAACCTTTCTATAATCATAACCTCTATGGCATAACTGTATTATTTGTAAAGATATTTAAAGTTATATTAGGATACCTTTTTCTAAACTCCAATATAATATTTGTGCAACTCTGACAAGTATCTAATTCAGTAAAAAGATTAATTTCTCCTTTAATACTTAAGTCTTTTATTTGTGTAGCTATATCTTCGAGAATCTTTGCCTCTGTATCATTATATCTAGGAAATCCATCCTCTACATAATTTTTAAATATACGCAGATTTGCTTTGGGGGTATATGAAAAATCTATAATATCAGCCCCTAGACTTTCTGCTGAATGTATCTGACTATGAGCATTAAATTGTTTTTTTATACCCTCTATCTTAACATCAGCTGTTGCAACATTACCTTTGTGAAGAGAATTTAATTTTCTATCTATTTTTTTCCTTTGAGTATTAGATAAATTCTTATACTTATCAGAATTCCTAAATGCATTTATAGAATCGGATACTTTATTTCTTATGGTTCTGGTCTTATCTTTTAATACTTTCCCAAGAGAATTATTAATTTCCTCTACTAACTCTTCATCCTTATCAGTAGAATTCAATGCATTAATAATGAACTGTTCATCTGCATCAGTAGAACCTAAAGTACTATTATAATCAGCTATCATTTCTTTTAGCATGCCATGAGATGCTAAACCTGATGCCACCTTGTAACCATATATGGATACTCCTTCTAGAAATACTCCTAAACTATACAAACCATAAAATACAACAGCAGTATATGTAATCGGTTTAACTATACCAATTAAATCATCAGGTATTCCATCATTAACTTCCAGTGCAAAATCGGCATTGCTTTTTACCGTTCCCCATATATTTCCTTTAGGCTTATCTGTTTTTTCCCAACTAGACCATTCATGTTTATAATACTGAATTTCTTTTCTTTCAAGTAACTTATATAATTCTTCCCTAAGCTCTCTCTTATGTTGCTTTTCTTTCTGTGTATAACCTGGTATACCTGTTACATACTCTTTGGCTCCATGTGGATCCATGCTATATAGAAATTGTAATTCCTCTACTGTTAAATCCAATTCTCTATTTTGTACGGCATGTCCTAGAGCCGTAGCTGATGAGGATTCTGCCAATCTTTTTGCTGCTTCTACACTTCTGGCACCATACCCACCGTGTACTAAATTACGGCTGGCTTCATATGTATCCTCGCCAACATATTTCCATATTACATTTTTATCTGTGAATAGTATATCATTGTTTTCCAGTATTTGTACATTAGCTCCTAGCCTTTCTGCTACTCTTGATTGTATTATGTTTTTATTTTTTGTTATATAAACGCTATCTCCATATGCATCAATCAAATCTACCATAGCTGATAGTCTAGAAAATTCATAGATATCGTAAGGGGTTATAGCTTGTCCTGTTTTCTCTTTGTATAAGAGTTCATTTTTTTTAACATATATCTTATAATGTTCCCATACACCAGTTTTTTCATAACTACCTTCTGCTACTCCTGTGGTCATTTCTCCTGTGTCTAATTCTTTTAGTTTTCTAAATAATGCTTTGATTTTTGCATCAGCTATGTATTTGGTACTAGACCATTCATTTAATTTGCTTACATTAATCAAACCATCAATAACTTACTTCCATCTTTAATTCCTGCCTCTTCAATAGACAGATTTGAACCTATTTCTTCACCTTTATCTATATAACACAACATTAAACTTTCACTATCAAAACTAATTCCTTCAAGATTAACTACAACACCTGTCATTAACTGCTTAGCAACATTCACCTTCATAACCATCGGTAATAAAAATTCATATTTTTTATTAATTGCAGGTACTATAACCTCTACGTTTATTTTATCCAATTACATTACCCCCTTAATAATTATTGGTAGATTTTTTTTAATTCCTTTATCTGATTATCAACATGTTTCTTAATACTTTCCAAATCACTGATGCTTATTATGACATTGTCTTTATCAGAAGTTATATTACTTGTTTTCCACAAATATTTATCTCCACCTAGAATATAAAAAGTCGAGATACCATCTATTTTTTTATTACTTAACTTCATTAAAAAAGTCATTATGTATTTTTTCTTATTACCAAAAGCTTCATAAAAATCTGTTGCTGTATCTTTGCTACATCCTATATTAATCAGTCTATCTATCGCTTTTTCTTTAGACTCTTCTATAAGTGTAACTAGTTCTTGGAATTCATCATAAGTAACTTCAAAAGAAAAATTCTCTACCTCGTAATTATTGTAAACGTGGTAACACTCCTTAATATTATCAATAACCTTTTCAATATTTCTCATTGGTGTTAGGGCATATGTATTTTTCATTAATCTATCTTCATCTAATTCAACAGCATGTTCTTTGGATATATAATAGCACCTTGAAAATGTTTTATCTCCTATTCCTTTACCATTACATTTGAGAAATACCTCTGGTTTACAACAATGGCTGATCATTTCATATAGATCATCATCTATTGTTATACTTCCATCAATATCTATTTCAATGTATTTTTTATTCTCTAACTGTTCTTTAACTCTATCCCATTCTTCTTGTATCTCTTCTTGACTTAATTTATGTGTATCATCTTCTACTCCATAAATGTTCTCTGCACCTGTTAGAGCAGCCAAAAAAGCAAATTCCCGTAATGTAAGTACGAATCCTGCTTCACCTATTTTGGGCATTGATTTTCCTCCTTACTTTTTATAGATTTAATCTTTTCTTTAATGTATTTTTATAAGTACGGGATATATCTATCTTCCCACCATTCTTCATTTCTAGAATCATTTCTGTAAAAAAAACTTTTTTGATGTTGTCCACATTTACAAGATAGCTTCTATGACAACGTATAAATTGGTCATTCAGTCGTTTAACTAATTCTGATAAACTATCATAATATCCTATTCTCTGATTAGGTGTGTGGATGTAAACTTTTTTTTGAAAAGCTTCAAAGTACAAGATACGTCTATATTCCAAATGATATATAGAAGATCCAACATTAACATGAAATACATCATCATTTTCCCCTTGCAGATTCAGATAATCTCTATATATATCCCCAATCAAAATTTGCATATCATCTTGTATCATAGGCTTTTTAAAAAAACCAGATGGTCTTATAAGCCCTGTCATTACGTTATATACTGAATCTGTACGCTTAGTATTAAATACTATATAGGCATTTCTATCTTTTTCTCTTATCTGTTTAGCTAACTTGATGCCAACTAAATGATTATTATTATAATCAACATCTATGATATAGATAGAAATACCATCATCCAATTCTAAATAATCTAATACCTGTTTTATTTTAGTGGTTAATAATGATATTTTCATGTTATACCCAGTTTGATCTATAATGTTTTGTATCTGTTTTTTTAATCTTTCCATATATAATATTGAGCTATCACACAAAACAACTTTCACCACAAAGCTTCACCTCCATCATAATTGAGGTGTTTTTATGGTTACATAATCGCTTCTGTTTATCAGATATCCAAAACCAGGATTTAGTGTTAAGCTTCTTTGCTTATAGTCCATTTGAACATCAAATACATTCTGAGAATCCATTTTACCTCCAAGAAGAATACCGTTCATTCCTTTAAACACATTATTATATAGCGGATGACCTGTATGTGGTGATAGTGTATTAGTATCAGCTGTAAATATAAAACATACTTCTAAGCCCATACCGCTTCTTACAATATTTTCTACTAATTTCAGAGAGTCATCAGATATCATCTCAAAGAATTCATTATAATCATCTATGAGTATTATGATTCTCTGGTATTTTTTCATATACTCTTGTTCTTTGACTACTTGTTCATCTTCTTCACGGAACGCTTTCAGATCTTTGAATCTTACTTTCATCTCTTCAACTAGACCACCAATAAAACTATCAAAATCCTCAGTAGTGTTAACATAACCATCAGCTTGATATCTTGACGAAGCTTTTTGTAGATTCTTTCCATTCTCTACAACAAATACTTTCCAATCTAACTTGGATGCTATAGTGTTCAATAGAGATTTTAACAGATTCGTCTTACCAGTCATTTCATATCCTAATATTAAATATGAACTTAGACCTGTAAAATCTACAGCTACTATCTCTGCTTCATCAATATCATAACCTATTGGTATCATTCCATTTTCTATAAATTCTTTTGAATCCTCATGTTCCAATAAATGGTCTATAGTTAATTTTTCAGGAACAAATGGAATAGGTTTAGCCTTATTTCCTATCCAGCTTTCATCCATTTTCATGAATAAATCTCTCAGCTTTTGAACTCTTTCAGCTTCATTTACTGATTTACATGCTAATGCTGTCTGGAATTCCAATGGAGTCTCGACTCTAAATAATCCACGTCCTTTTACCTGTTCTGGTTCTAATCCTCCAGTTTGTCCAACTATAGAAACATAATCATATTTATCATTAAGTTGCAATGCTACCATTAATTTTATGCTTTGAGTGATTTTAAATTTAACTGAATTAGCATTACTAGCTGTGATTACCATGTAGATACCATAATTACCACCTTCTCGTGAAAAAGTCGTAATTATACCTTCATGATCTGAATAAAGTTCATTAAAGGCCTCATAGTTGTCAAGTATTACAATCATAGCAGGTATCTTTTCTTTTGTTGCTTCCATATATGCTTTTAGTGTGCCTACACCATACTCAGAAAACTTTTTCTTTCTATTATCAAGTTCTTTTTTAAGCATTTTAAATAGTTTATCCAATTTGTCCGATTCCTCAGAGAATATAATCCCCCCTGTATGAGGTAGATATTTGTAGTATCCCATTGTCCTTCCACCAAAATCTAGAAGGTACAGATTAACAAATTCTGGTGTATACGATGTAACAAGGGAATATATCATAGTTTGTAAAAAAGTAGTCTTTCCTGTTCCAGGCGCTCCTACCAAAAGTACATGTCCCATATTCCCTATATCAAGTTTTAGAGGGAACTGATTCTGATTAGCTGGGTCATCTATTAAACCAATAGTAGGACATAACCAATGATCTACTTCCTGCCAGTCCTCACCATTCCAACCACTATCTTTATCCTCTATATCTTGTATGAAAACTTCTTCCTCTAATGGATCAAGCCATAATTTTAGAGGAGCAATACCTTCATCCTTAGCTAAGTCAGCGATATAATCCACTACTGCAGTAAGCTGAGTAGTAGAGCTCTTAACTGGCTTAGGTTTACATGAAACTGTCTGAATTGATCTTCCACAACCATCAATAAGAGATATTTGGTTGTCCTCATCATTTTCTATTTTGTCCGTAGGAATGTAAGAACCACCGCTCCATCCAGATTGAAGCAATTCAAAAATCTCATTATTACCAACCTGTACATAACATCTACCAGGCTCTTTGATATTAGCTGCTTCAGGTCTTTTTAACATTTCATTACTATCAGATTTATCAAGCACCTTGAGACATATTCTGAATCTTGTATTACTCCATATCTGGTCATCAACAACACCTGATGGTTTTTGTGTGGCAAGGATTAAATGTACTCCAAGACTTCTACCGATTCTTGCTGCACTGACTAATTCCTGCATAAATTCTGGTTGTCCAGCCTTAAGCTCGGCAAACTCATCTGATATTATGACTAAGTGTGGTAGAGGGTCACTAGCTTTCCCTTCTTTGTATAATTGCTGATATTTATCAATATGATTAACTCCATGTTCAGCAAAAACTCTTTGTCGTCTTTTTAGCTCACTCTGTAGTGATACTAATGAACGACGAATTTGATTTCCACCTAAGTTAGTAATAGTTCCTGTTATATGTGGTAATCCTATAAAACAGTTAGCCATTCCTCCACCTTTATAATCAATAAGTATAAAAGCTACATCGTGAGGATGATAATTTACTGCCATTGATAAGATATAGGATTGTATGAATTCACTTTTACCTGAACCAGTCATTCCAGCTATCAATCCGTGTGGTCCGTGATATTTTTCATGGATATTCAATAAAAATTGTGAGCCTCCAGCTTTAAGTCCTAATGGAGCTTCAAGAGTCCTATAAGATAAATTATTTTTCCATCTGCTCTTTATTGATAGATTTTCAATTCTTCCAATTTTGTACATTTCCAAGAAAGTAAGCATGGATGTTAGAGAAGCAGAAGATGCAATCTCTTTTATTTTAATTCCTGCAAGTGCTCTCGAGTATGAATCTAAATCTTTTCCTATCACAGAATCCGTATTAAATTTTATTAAACCTGTCTCTGGTTTATCTCTATTATATAGGCTACTCTCCGTTTCCTCGCATTGAATAAATGCTTTACATTCCTTTGGAAGTAGATTAAGTTTTTCATATATAAATATTGTTGAAACCCCAAGCTGCTTATTAGTATTAGTTAAATATTTCATTACTAGCTCATCTTCCACTAACTGAGGATCTGCAATATATACTAAAAAATGGGGTAAGTGCATTACCTTTTGATCTTGACCATTATCTTTACTTTCATCTCTATCACTTAGCACTTCTTTCAAACATAGGAAAACATCTCTTACCTCATCTCTCGATGAAGCTACAAAACGAAGTGCTTTTTCAGGTGCCCATACATGAGGTAACTGTTTAACCCATTCCCATTTATCTGATTCCTCAGCATTATATACACATACGATTTTCACTTCATCATAACTGTGTAATGCACTAATATGTACAATGGATGCCATAGCAGCATCAACTGTTATTTCTCTTTTCCCTATCATTCCCAACATGTTATTACTCATCATAGAAAAGGCTATAGGCATATTAGAGATTCCATCAAAATTATTTCCTATATCTTTTAATTCACCCATAAGATTGTCGTCTCTCATTGTAAAACGATCTTTTGGTTTTTTGATATTTATGATTGATGGTACTGTTCCTGTCCCTAATCTAATGTCTAAAAAATCTTTATTAGAAGGCATACGCTCCCAGAGTCTTCTATCTCTATTCGTAGCTCGACTTATCAATACAGTAGGTTCTGGATATGTACCCAAAAGAACTTTTTTGTTATAAGCTATCTTTTCTTCAAGCTTAGAATATTCATTCTGCATGTATTTCCTATAGCGCTTAATACGCTTTTTTTCTTCTTTACGCTTACTTTTTTTCTTATGTCTTCTAGACAGTATAGGCCATAATACAGCTCCAAGAAGCATAGAACCGGTCATAGCAATTCCAGGTATCACCATAAAAGGATTATTTCTGCTGGAATATACAGTAAACATCATACTTACCATCATAGCCATTGCCATAGTCATTGCAGGACCTATAGTTAATATAAGAGGCTGCTCTTTCTGATCAGGTGGTGAAGGCGGTGAATCAATATCCATAAATCCTTCTTCTAATTTCTTGATAATTCTTGGTGAACGCTGAAAATATAAATCCTCTTTTTTAGTTTTCTTTTTCTTTTTTCCAATAGTATTATCTTTAGGTTTTATAGGAATATATGGTGAAAGATTACATTGTTCTAAATGTATTGAACTATTTATGGTAATAGATTTACCTAGGTAAAACATCTTGAGCCCCATTATATGTATGAAATCTCCATAAGATAAGACTGTAGATTCTGTCATCCTACCATTAACACATAGACATTTATTACCTTTTGTACTAATGGTCGCTCTACCTTTTTCAATACTTATTACGGCATGATTAGGCTTCATATCAAAGCCGTTGTAAACAATGGTATTTTTATCAGAATTGCCTATAAGAATTTGTTTCTCATCTTCAATACTATATTTTTTGTATGTTAACTCGATATCTGTTTCCCTATCAACATAGATAGTTGCCTTTTCTTCGGTATCTGTAATGGAAACATCTATTTTATCACCAACATTTATCTGCTTTTTGGATACAACCATATCCTCAGTAGGTGCTAAAAACCATTCTCCGTTAACTATAACAACAGTAAGTAATGAAGATAATTCAATATTGCATATACTACTTTCGTGTGAAAGTATATATTCTTTTACTGTATCGTTATAATAAACATATAATATCATATCTTTCATAGAAGTAACTTCGCCTCCAAAGTACAGAATATACTCTATATATTCTTTTAATTGTGGCACACAACAAAAGAGGCTATGCCTCGTTTTGCAAAACGGCTTTGTACGATAGGAAATTTCCTATAAGCAAAAAAAATATAACTATAACCCTTATTTTTCAAAGTTATTTATTAAATAGTTATATTACTGCTGATGTCACTTATATTCTTATACATTCCGTGTCACTTCTTACGATTTACTTGTATTAAATAATTTTGTGAATTTATCTTTTGGATTTTTATAATTTTTGTGATAATAGTCACTTAATTATTTCTAGTAAAAATGTCTCTAAAAATAGTGGTCATAATTCTTTCTTTCAATGCTTGACTAACTGACTAAAAAAATTCTTGATACCCTCAAATATAGGGCTAGTGATTACTAAATAACTGAAGACTATTAGAAGAATTGCAATGAATAAAATGAATATCATATATTTCAGGAATTCTTCTTTTTCTGTAGTTTTTATCTCTACTCTTTTTAATAAAATAGGCTTATGATGTTGATTTAATTCTTTTTTTTTTAATATTGAATCTAATATACCTTTTTCTTGTTCTTTTATCTGTGGTAGCACATTACATAATATTTTTTCATATACTTTGCTAGCCTCTTCATCATCATCAAAAGGTTGTGGATTATAAGCTGCTTGGTAACAATCCAATGGTTCCATACTCCCTTTAACAAATTGAAACATATTATCTCCACAGAAACTGAACAAATACTTATTAGCATTTATCTTATTCTCGGATTTCAAAAATTCATCTAATTCATTGAGTTCCCAATCTTTTACACCGCTTACAATAATTCGTTCTTGAGCCCTCTTGAATTCTGCAACATCACACATATCATAAGGTCCCATATCTAGAACTACATAATCATAATCTCCTAGTATTAGATCAGAAACTGCAAAAGCAGGATCATAAGGATAAAAATCTATCCCCGCAAGAGAAAAAAGGTCTTTTTTTAGTTCAACATTATCATAGGAGTTTTTTATGGATTCAAAAGCATCACTCTGCTGCATTTCAACAACTGCGACTCCATTTTTATTTCTCAGTAGGAAATTACCCATGGATATAGCCGTATGAGTAGTACCAATTCTTCCAATAGTACCAGCCACAGCAATCACGATTGTTCCAACAATTTTATCTTTTTCAACTGTTATGATATCTCCTGTTTTCTTTTTACCAAATCTGCCTTCACCAGTTTTAATAAATTCTTGTTCTCTTTTATTTCGGTTGACAGCTTCTTTATCCCATTTGATGGCTTTAGCATAAGTTGAAGGATTTTCATATAATTCAACAAAACTTGATAAAATATGGCTATCTGCTTGATCTGCTTGTCCAATAATATCATAGATACCCATTGATATTAGATCATTTATAATCAAATTACCTGAAAAACTATAAGGAGCAATAATAATAATTCTGATACTTTCATTTTTCACCTGAATGCCACGAATAAATTGGGGTACTTTTCTACAATCTTCAACACATGAGATATCTAATATCAACATGTCCATATTTATTTTATCTATTATATATTTTTCTTCTAATATGTCAATATCTCTATCAATCTTTTTGAAGACGATTTCTTTACACAATTGCTCTGCTGCTTTATCTATGTCTTCCAAATATTTAGGACTTGAAATAACTGCAATCAAATCTATTCCTCCTTTCTTAAAATAATATTTGACAAAAAGATTTCTAAAAGTACAAATCACATGTCTAAAGTCAGAAATTTTTCTGCTATCATGCGTTTTTTCAAATTAATGAAGTCATTTTAACATATTATAGTTTTTTTGTAAACCAAATATATTATTTCTATGCCAAATACGACAATTAATAACTCTATATAACAATTCTAATAAATTCATTATATAAATAAACAATTAATAATTCAACAAAATGCGACATTTATATATACTAATAGATGTATTGAATAACATATAAATAATTTTCAATTAATAAAAACAATAAAAGGAGTGTTAACCATGATACAAAAAAAAGACATGGACAAAAATGAAGGTATTTCAAAGGAACTATTAAACATTATTGACTTAGAGGACAAAAATGAAATGAATCAAAAAAGAAGATATTATAGACATAATATATCTTATGAGCATTTACAAGAACAACATTTTTATTATGATACAAATACATTAAATACAAACGATAAAATTATTGACTCATTATTAGATTTCTCAGAAACAATAGAAAATACTAACTTATACGATGCTTTTAAAAAACTAAAACCTTGCGACATAAAAATTATTAAAATGAGATATGTGAATCAACTGAGTTTTAAAGAAATTGCCGAACAATTAGACATGAAAGAGGATACTGTTGGAAAAAGGCACAGAAGGGCATTAGATAAGCTCAGAAAAGATATTATTAAAACTAAAAATATAAAATAATATAAATTATTTTAAAATTTTGTCCGATTTTGTCTTTTTCTACGGCTATATTATAAGGGGGATTTTTACCCTTTTATAAGCCATGTGCAATTTTACTGTACATTGACAATTATATATTTGTGGTATTTTTAGGTACGTAACTCTTTTGAAACAGCGGCTTGAACCATGCGCCATAATTGGAATTATTATATTCCATAGCGATCAATCTTGGCTTTAACATTTCTTTGGTAAAGAAATTCGCAATGACCCAAAAGAGGTATAATGATACTTCTATCCAGTCTTAACTCATCGTATAGAGGGTAGCCCGCTCTGCAGAGGGGGAGGTGTGAATCCTATGTCGTCTTTAAACCAAAGACAGCCTAAAAAACCTAATTAAATTATTAGTCATAATATTTATACCTTTATTGAGGGGGGGATAAATATACAATATAAAACGCAAGAATTAGAAAATACGATTAATCTTATTAATCAACATGGCAAAAGAGTGGGTATCTTAGCTTTTAATTTGTCAAAACAATTGGAGTTACCAGATAAGTACTGGTTTTTGAATTATATTGCAGGTCGGTGGCATGATTTTGGTAAACTTGCAATCCCAATATATATTCTTAATAAACCTGCTAAACTAAATAGCATGGAGTATGAAATAATGAAAAAACATCCAATTTACTCTTATGCTTTTGTGAACATGTGTGGGTTTGGACTATACACAAAAAAAGCTATATTATATCATCACGAAGATTATTGCGGCTCAGGATATCCTTTTGGTCTTTCGAAAAAAGATATACCCTTACCTTCTAGAATACTTAGAATCTGTGACGTCTATGACGCATTAACAGAAGATAGGGTATATCGGCCTAGATTTAATTATCAAAATGCTTTATCTTTGATGGATGAAGATTGTGCTAATGGTAAATTTGATTATCGCATTTATTCAGCTTTTAAATCCATGATGATATCACAACCAGTTAGTAGACTCAGCCAAATATACAAAACAGGGAGTTGGTGAGTATTGAAAGCTAAGCAATTACTTATACTAATTTGTTTAATGCTAGTCTTGTCCAGTTGTAAAAACAAGGAAACAGAAGATACTTCACAGATAATTGTCATGAATGAAGCAAAAACTCTAGAAGAACATTATACGATCTATACAGATGGCGAAAATATTTTTCTTCAAGATGTTAAAAATGATTCAACAAAAGTATTAAGGAAATGCTTAGAAACAATAAAAGAAGTCCTTTTATTACCAGAGATTGGTGAAAATACTGATTTACCAAACCCTGAAGATTTGATTGAACAAAATGAAGTAACGCCCTTTACTTACGAAATGTCATTAGAATCTTCTGCAAAATATATACTCGCATTACAAAAGGATGGCTGGTCTATTGTAGCCCAGTATGCTAATTATCTATATAGAGATATGTATTTGAACAAAAACCAAAAATATATGCGAGTTATAATTTTAGAAAATAAACTTAAAGTTTTTGAAGATATAGGAGGTGAACTGCCTAGCCCACAGTTATATATAAATGAAAATAAGTAAACATCATAAGTACTAAGAATTATGTATATAAAGGAGAGCTTAACAATGAGAAATTGGATTAAGTATCTCATAGTTACTATTATTGTAGCATTGTTAACAAATGGTGGACAGTTGTATTTCTGGAATCACTACATTGACAAAATAAAAACTGACTATGAGAGTGAAATACAAATTCTATCCTCTACCCTAGAAGACATAGGTAAACTTAAATACGTATACTCAGTAAGAACAGAAACAAAACCGGGTAAAGAAATTAATCTAGAAAACTTAGTAAAAGTAAAAGTGCCAGAATCAATCATTAATGGCTCCTATGCCATGAACCCTGAAGACTTACTGGGTAAGTATTATAAAGTCAGCATTTCCCCTGGTACATTAATAACTGATGACTTATTAATGAAAGAAGAAATGGATGATACTGTAAGAGAAATGGACCTTATAGCTGATACTTGGTCAGTAGGTTTAGAAATCGGCGACTATGTAGATTATGAAATTACATATCCATATGGTGAGAAGTATATAGTTCTTTCTCATATACGTGTAGAAGCTATTAATGATAAAACCATTAAAACATACTTAACTGGTGTTCAACGACATATATATAATGGTGCATTAGTGGACTATTTTCTTCATGAAGAAAATGGAGCTACCGTCAATTTAGTAAAATATATAGAACCAGGTGTACAAAAGCCCTCAGAAGTATCTTATTCTGTACCTGACAACATCCTTTCAGTTATTACTGAGGATCCAAATGTAGCTAAAAAAATCAATACAGAACTCAATACCCTAAAAAGAGATATCATAGAAAAAGGTATAAATCTTGTTTCAGAATTTGATTCTTCAAATCTATCTAGTGGAAGAAGTAAAATAGTAACCGATATTAACGGGGCAGAAAGAGAATATGATGATATTCTTGAACAATTACAGGAAGAAGAGAGAAAACAAGCTGAAAGAGATGCTTATGAGAACCAGAAAGAAGCAGAAAAACAAGCTACTAAAGATGCAAAAGATGGACAAAACTCGGAGAAGGGGATGATGAAATAGTGAGAATAGGTGTTTTAGGTTTTACTGATAAAAGACCTATACTCTATCCACTTATGAAACTTCTGCAAGCTACTGGAGATGTGATAGTTATAACAGATGACTGTCATTTCAAAAGGCTGATAGAAGATTATTCCTCATTGGGTCACCTTGGAAACATAATGATTTGTGTCACAGATGCTACTCCTGATGAGGTGTGGGAAGAGATAGAATTAGAAGAAAATGATTTTGATCATGTTGTATATGACTTAAGAGATACAATCCATGAGGATATTCAATTTTACATTCATGTAAAAGGATCTGACTTTGAAGATGGTGAAGAGGAATTTTTAGAATGTGTTGATGATTTCAAAAAGATTAAACTCATGTATGATGGAAAACAAGACAAATCAAAAGAAACCATTAATATTCCCATAAGTCTAAAACTTATTTCAACACTTGAAGTCTTAGAGAACAAAAACCTTTTATTACCCCTACCAAGTAAAAAAATCAATCTAGCGATTGCAAAACTTATAGCACCAAGTATTGATATGAAAATGAAAGATGCTATAAAAATACTTAAGAAGGGGTGGGAAACATGAAAGTAGCAGTTTACTCACCTGTACGTCGACAAGGTTGCACAACATTAAGTGTTCTACTGGGTTCTGCAATAGCTCAAGTAACTAATATGAAAGTATGCTTAACATATACAGGTACAGAATCAGATGCTTTTAATATTGCTCTTGGACTTAATCAAGTTGAAGATAGAACAAAATCTCTTACTCAAGTCATAAGGATGCTTGAAGCAAATAGCATAACAGGTGAAGATATTAATGATTACCTTACTCCACTAACTGACAATCTAGACATCATGCAGACATCGAGCGATTACATTACCACAGAAGAAAGTGACAAATTACTGACATTTGTATTAAACAATCTGACTCATGATTTAATAATTACTGAAATCAATTCTGAACCTTATGAAGAAAATACAAAAGAAATATTATCTAATTCTGATATTATAATAGTACTTCTTTCACAAGGAATGGATGTAATAAATAAATATAAGAATTGGAAAGACAGCGATATATTTCCAGATCAGAGTAAGGTAGTCTATGCATTAAACTATTATGACCCTAATGTAAGTGCATTAAGGGATGTAGCTAAGATAATGGGAGTAAAGCCTAATAAGATAGTAAAAATAACTACCAATCCATTTGTTAAGAAAATGACCAATACAGGGTCCTTACATAAGCTTCTACCCTATATTTATAACAAAGATATAAGGGTAATCAATCTACATGCAGATATAAGAGACCTATGCTATTTGGTCATGAGCAATTTAGGTATAAAGATAGATTGGGGGAAAAACAAATGACCAATCTATCCTTAACTTTTATTGTATTATTCGGGGGTTTTATAGTATTAATTATATGGTATCTTAAGAGTAAACATGAAAAACACGATATTGAACATTCGGATGTAATGACTTTTGAAAAACTGGTGGACACAGTAAAATATACTTTAGCAGACCTTATAAAAGAAGAAAATTATAATGGTTTTAGCGACGAAGATTTCAAATCATTTTATAAGAGAAAAGCACGTATTCAAGATGCAATGAATAATTGTGTTTACGGTATTGACTCTGCTAAAGTTATAGTTCAAGACTTAATACGTTCCGTTATTATGGATGAATTACCTACAATCTCCGATATTAACGGCGTATTCGATTTTTATTCAAGAACACTGGAAACTAGAATTAAATTTGAAGTTCTCATGTATTTCTATAAAAAAAAATATGGAAAAGAAGCATTGGCCAAACTTGTTGATGAATATAGACTTGATAGGGAAAGATATATCATTGAAGGTAAAACAGCACCTTCATATGCTGTAACTAGTGAAGATATTGATATGATCTATGCAACTAAACATTTCAAACTAACCTACCCTGTTCTAGTTGATTTACTTACAGTCCTTGTTTATCAAAAGTATAAAGGTTTCGGTATTATTGATACATTGCGTGAAATGAATATAAACGGCTTCAACTGTGGTACATCTGGTTCTATTTTATCTAATCTGAATAAAGATGACACAGTATTGAAAGCACCAAGGTCAGTCTGGTTGTATTTTAGAGGTAAATATATTCATCTAAGATTTTTAACATTCAATACCGAACAAGAACTAAGACGTGTTATACAATTAATCTGTAGATATAATAATCCAGGTCCTCTTACAGAAAAAAGGGGTTATCTGGTAAATACAATGTATGACAAATCAAGAGTCCTTGCTCTACGACCTCCAGCAGCTGAATTTTGGGCAGTTTTTGTTCGTAAATTTTCACTTAATGATGTATCTCTTAGAAGTCTTATAGAAAAACCTTATGTACACAATGCTACCATAGTTGTTGAATTACTTAAATATCTTATGATGGGACAAGTAACATGTGGAGTTACTGGACGTCAAGGCTCAGGAAAAACAACTCTGATGACTGCTTTAATAGAATTTATTGACCCTAAATATACAATACGTGTTCTGGAAATGGCTCCTGAGATGTATCTTCGTGAATTATATCCAGAAAGAAATATTCTCTCTGTACAAGAAACAGAATTCGTAAGTGCGGCAGAACTTCAAGATGCACTAAAGAAATCAGATGCTGCTGTATCCATAGTTGGTGAGGTTGCAACAGACCCAATCGCTGCTCGTATGATTCAAATGGGACAAGTTGCTTCTATATTCACTATATTTTCCCACCATGCAAACAGAGCTCCTGACCTTGTTAGAGCGCTACGTAATTCTCTAGTTAATGCTGGTGGATTTACTTCTATGGTTACAGCTGAACAACAGGTAATTGACATTGTACGTATTGATGTTCACTTGAACTATACTACAGACGGTAAACGTTACATAGAACGTATTTCTGAAATTGTCAAACTAGATGAAGGTGTACCCTATCCTTCTTATCAAAAACAGGACGCTCTACATTCTATGAATGCCATTACCAAAGAATATTATACACGTATTACTGACAGACAGACTTTCACAACTAGAGATATTCTTAAATATGATTTAGTCACAGATAAATATGTTGCTTTACAATGGTTTACTCCTGAACTTACACACTACATGATGAGTTGTTTACCAAAAGATAAACGCATTGGTTTCTCTAGATTTGTCCAGGAAAACTGGGAGGTGTAGTTAAACATGAACATGATGCTTTTAACTCCAATACTTATATGTGTTTTCGGTATAGCAGCAATAGTATTTATTATATATAGTGACAAAAAATCTAGGGGCAAGAAAACTAAGAATTACAAGTTTTATAACAAGATGTTTCAGAGATACGACCATTTTTTTATTACAAGAAATGGTATTAGAAGATTATATTATAGAATAGCAGGATTATCTGTTTATACCAAAAGAGAAATAAAGGCTACATCTGTTAGATTATATTCTCTATCCATAGGTGCTTTTTGGGGTATCAATCTAGCTGGAATAATAATTTTCAGAGATATCTTTACTTCTCTTTTGCTTTTAATGTTTGCCTTTCTAGTCAAAACAGTATTAGTTGATAAACAGATTGATCATATTCATTTCAAGTTACTTAAGCAACTATTAGAAGCTCTATCTTCTATAAGACAAGCCTACCTTAGATTAGGTGTTATTCCTGATGCTATAGCTGAAGCTGAAGTAGGTCCCTTGTTAAAACATGCATTTGAAGATATATATCTAATATTAACAGCTGCTGACGGCGAAAGAAGACTTGAAGAATTCTATGCTTCTACACCATTTAAACTCCTTCAGACTTTTTCTGGAGTCTGTTTTATATTAAATAACTCAGGTGACAGTAAACTTGCAAATGGTTCTTCTAATTTTATACAAGCAATGGGAATGATGCATTCTGAAGTACAGATGGAAATACAGAAATTAGTCCTACAGAAAGCTAAATTTGGTATTCTTGAATATTTACCTGTAATACCTCTTGTAACACTTAAATTAATAGAGGCTTTTTTCATTAAACAAATACCAGGAACTGCTATTATATATCATGGACCTCTAGGCTATATATCCAAAGTAGTCATTTTTCTATCCGCTATTATTGGTTATATTACTATTACCAAGATTAATAGTCCAATGGTTGTCAAAAAAGATGATAGAAACATATTTATCAATAATCTAATAAAACATAAATTTTTTCAGATACTTATTAAAAATATAACACCAAAGAAAAATAGAGTTATCAAGAAGAAAAATTACTTAATAGAAAAATCTATGTCAAGCAAAGATATAGTATATCTATATGCTAATAAAATAATATGTTCATTCTTAGCATTTACCTTAAGCTTATTTTTCATATATTTTTCGGTTGAATTAGGAAAAGATTTTATTCATAGCAATGTTAGAGAAGTATCACTAGTAGCTGGAGAAGAACTCGAATATAAAGATATTGTCACAAGGCAAAAAATGGATGATATATACCTGAATATTCACCCTATGCTAGGCACTAATAGAACCAGAGATTTTGTTAATACATATCTACCCGAATTAGAAGAGTTTGACAAACAAGCTCAAATAGAAAGATTACATACAAAATATAAATCTTATTACAACACTAATTTTAAATGGTGGATGTTGTTAATCTGTTATGTTATCACTATTGGTGCATGGAGAATTCCAGAAACAATACTAAGAGCACGTATTTGGCTTTTAAAAACTGAAGCTGAGGAAGATGTATTACAGCTACAAACTATAATTACCATATTAATGAATACATCTGCCGATACTATGGAGACACTATATTGGCTTCAACGTCAATCCCGTGTGCATCGAAATATACTTATTGATGCATATCATGAATACCCCTCAGATCCAGAATTGGCACTACACAGGTTAAAAAGCAAAGTCGCATTACCTGAATTCAAGAGATTAGTTGATAAATTAATACTAACCATACATCAGATCTCTCTAGCTGATGCTTTTAGTGACCTAATTTCTGAGAGAGATCATCTTTTAAGAATTAGAGAAATTACACAACAATCAATATTGAGGAAAAAACGTTCCTTTGTAAGTCCCTTATCTATGGCACCATTACTACTAACAACATTCTGCTATATACTGATGCCACTAGGGATATTAGGAATAAAAGAGTTCTTATACGCTATTGAAGAATTTCAGAAACTGATGTAAGGAGGCACAAAATATGAAATGTAGCACAAGTATCGTGACATTATCCCCTAGTAGAGAGGTGTTTAGAAAGGTGAAAGGTGAAAATTTCTATCTTTCTAGAATTATTATGGAAGGTATCGAAATACCTGCTGTTGGTTCTGAACACATTCTTGGTAATCTCCAAGGACGTGTTGAAGTACAATATTATTTGCGTTCAGAGACAACATCCGATAATAAGCTCTTTACCTTTGTATATATAATTACGGCAAAACAAGTCATTACTAACAAACCAGAGACAAATTGTATTCAAGTTGGTGGCTATGTCGTTAAAACAAAAGGTCTTTTAATAGAAAATAACACTTGCATGGAAGTTTTACCTTTCATAGTGAAATACAAATCTTATGACAGCAATTATAATGTAGCACACTGTGTTGCAAAAGGAGCTAAAGCTAGAGAGCTAGCCAAAATGAAGCGTGGTGATATTGTTGAAGTTACTGGAAAGTTTAAAAAAGAACATAACACCTTAGAAGTCCTAGTAGAAGAAGTAAACTTCTACAAAGCTTATAACAAATTAAAAATAAGCTGATATCTAGCTCAATTAGTTTACAAAGTACAATATGTAAAAATAAAATAACTAGTGGACAGTTTAGTCCAACATAAAGGAGGAAATTAACTCATGGAAGGCGAAATGGGTACTGGCGCAAGAATTGCCATCGCACTTATAGTTTTAGGAGTACTTATATCAGTAGTATTCACAATTTTAGGATTTACAAGAAACACAACTAATCAAGGTATTACAACAGTTCAAAACTCACTTGAATCAATGCAATTAGCTGTATATGATGACTATGATCAACAGATGATGTCCGGAACTCAATCATTATCAGCTTTGAAGCTATTTGAAGGAAGACCTATAGGATTGATTGTTAGAACTGCGTCACAAAGAAGTAATCCAAAAGTTATTACTGATTCTTCAGATGAAGGTTTTAATTATGGAGCTATATTCAAAAATGCGACTTCAGATTATAAAGTAACTGGTATGACTAAAGAAACTGGTGAATCTTGGTACGTAAAAAATCTTAATACAGGTGATTCAGGAACAATGACTTATAACATGAATTATATAGAATGTAAAAAATCTGGAACAAAAGCATACATTCGTCCTACTGCCAAATTCCTTGCCGAACTTATAAAAGATTCCACAGGAACTATAGTTGGTATTTGCTTCACACAACAATAGTAGAATACTAAGTCCTTAGATTGTAATATATCTAAGGGCTTTTTAAAATTATTTTTAGGAGGTGAGTATGTATTATGGATGAATGGAGTAAAGCCATATGGATATTTGTTGAACTTATAATAGCGTCACTCATACTCTTATCTATGGTATTACTTGCGAGAACAGCTGGTGATATAGGTAGAGTACAGCAACGTGAAATAGATGCAGTAGCTGAAACAAAAGAATTCCGTACTTATTTTCGATATGAAGAGAATGAAGAAATATATCCTCAGGATATAATATCTATAATATTTGAAACTAGGGGATATCCAGAGATCTGGGTTGATACAACAATAGAAGAAGATGAAGAATTTAATTACAAATGGACTACTTCCCTTCCATCAAACGATATAACATGGGATCTGACATATATATCAGAGAATATACTACCATACAAATCTCAATATGAATCTTCTATAGTAAAAGATGCAAATGGAGAAATAACCAGAATAGAATTTAGGAGGATTAAATATGGAAAATGAGGTTAATTCTATACTAAGACAAGCAATTATATTAGCAATTATAGCTCTTATTATAGGTGTCTGCTGGATAACTATCGCATGCGGACAACATTTATACAGATCTTTCAACAACTCAATTAATAATTCTATATCATATGCTTATTCATCCGAAATAGATTCTATACGAACTTATCACGGAGACCTACCTGCTTCCTCTATTTACTTTGCATTAGAAAAAAACAAAGATTGTATTAACAAAATTTCTGGATATGCATATGGAATTACAGTTTATGCTATTGAAGATTTAAAAGAATTATTTCAGTATCAATTGAACTGTAATATAACAAAAAAAAATGGAATATACGATATTGAAATAAAACCATAGGAGGTAAAATCATGCATACTGACGATATGATTGATATTATTATCACGATATTGCTATTAGCAATTTTTATACCTATAACTGTTTCACTTGCACACCCTTTTTATAGAGGAGAACTAGGTGGTTTTGGTGTACAAATAGAAAAAACTGCATTAAAAACTCAAGGAGAACTATTACCCAATCAAAAAAGTTTTACTTCTAATGATACTATGCTTCTATTAGCTGTAGCAGATGAGTACTTCCCTGAACCAAAAATTATTGAAATAAATGGCACTGTCATTAATATAAATTCTGCTTTTTTTACTAATAAAATACCGACTTTACAAGCTGCATACGCAGCCATGCCTTATGTAAAAGATATGAATATTGAGTTATATGTAGGAAAATATGGACTTAGAAAGTGGGTAATTTCCAATGAGTGATTTTTTTAACCGAGTTATTGGTCTTTTCTTAGCTTTTATACTACTGATTATTGCACCTCTTTACCTTCAATCCCTTAGCAGGGATTTAACCATAAAAAGATCTATTTTAAATGAAATGACTAACTTTATTGACAAAGTAACAGATACAGGTCATATTTCTGATCTTGATAAAACTGATTTCTATACAGGCTGTTCCTCATATGGGGCTGTAGTAGATGTAAAAATTAAACATTATATGAGAATTGTTAATCCAGATGGTAATGGAAGTACATACAGCACCTACGTTCTTACTGATAAGATTACTGATTGGAATCAAGGTGATATTATAGAAGTTGATGTTAAGGCTATTGACTACACCAGTGCTCAGAAATTAACCTCTCGCTTCAGCAAAGTTTCTGCACCTCCATTAAATTTTCAACTAGCAGGTATGATACGATGATTTAACATAGTAAGGAGGTTTTATATTTGAAAAGAACAGGCATAGCATTATTAATATGCTTATATTATATCGGAGGTTTAATTATATTTTCTACATCATACATAAAAAAAGATTTACAAGAATTTGAACAATTAAGGCTGTCTTTTGCAGTTGATTATGCTTCTGATGCAGCCATATGGGAACTTCTTAATTCAAAAGACCTGTCTATGGATTACTCAGATACCAACTATCTAAGTGCTGATCCTAAACTAGCTTTAGAAACTTTTGTAGATGTTTTCTCAGCTAATTATGGATTGAATTTTGATGAAACAAACAAAGCCCATATAAAAATGAACTTTATACCGGCATTTGTAGTTGCTATGTACGATGGTTACTATGTAGCTACACCAACATTAGTTAATAATGATTATAATTATCCTGAAAACGAAATAAACAATGGTGATTGGGATTTATTATTTGGTCCAAAATTACCTTATACTTATGAATATAATGGTTCCACCTATGCTCTAAACATGAGTGGTGAAAATGCTTTAAAGATAAATAAAAATATGTTATCAACACATAAAGATTTACCTCCTGGAATCTCTTCAAAAGAAGATAATCTGGGTGAAATTAGTAGAATCATATCTTCTAATATCTCCTATACAGTTAATAAATTAAATGAGACTAATACTCGTTGGGCTAATACATTCTATATTCCTCGAAATCTTACAACATATACTGGTGTTAACTCCATAGAAGGACCTTCAGTATTAGCTCTTGTACAAAATGTTGATTTAGCTACTCTACGACCAATCTCCGCCTTTAGTGTTGCAGGTTCTAAGATACAAAAGGCAAGAATGGTAGCAGGTTATACCAGAGATGGAACAAAATATTACTGCTATGCAGATAAGTTACCTACTTTTATTAATGTTGAGAATCTGTACCCTACTATAAAAGAAGCTGCTACTGCAGGTTATTATTGTGATATAAAGTATATGGAATGATATCGTCAGTCTATATATTTTATTGAAAATAATATAGAGGTTTTAAAAGGCAATTATGAATTGCATAATTAGGGATATAATCAATTGATAATTATTACTCATACATACAGTTCACCCTTATTATTATAAATTTATTTAACTACTTCTAACATAATACCTTTTGATACAAATATATTCAATACTAATTGATTGAACATATTATAAATTCACACTTTATATGTTTGTAATAATCTATTAAATATGCTATATTATTATCAATGTTATTTAATTTACATAATACATTTGATTATCTATATTTACTTAATATAACAAAGGAGATCATATCATGAAAAAGATAATTTGTAGTATCATTATTATTATAGTTATAGTATTATCAACAGGGTACGCCGAGTGTTCCGAAAACTATGATGAAGTTGGAATGGAATTATTAACAATGGAATTAAACGATGCTGATTATTGGGGGTATCGAGAAATAACTCCTCCATGTGATTATTTTAAATGGTATCAGACATTAACAACATATTTACCTAGTTTAGACCAATGGAGATTTGATGGAACTAGACATTTCTTATTCCCTATATCATATAATAATATAGATTGTATAGATAAACAAATTGATGCATTAAAAGATATTGAAGGTCTAGTTAGTAGGTCTGAAGAAGATATGTTTCATAAAAAAGGTAATACATTCTTTAAATATCTAAAAAATGACCACCTTATATCAACTGTAAATTCTGAACCTGAATCAAAGTATGTAGCTACTCTTACTTTTGATATACCAGATAAATATGATAATATTATAGGTGCTGATTTAAAAGCAAAGTTATTCTTAGAGGAAGATGGTATCTCAAGTTATGAAAACTATGGTAGATATTCGGGAAAATATGTAAAATATGCTTTAGCTATAACTAAAAACAGAGATAAATTAGATGAAAGAAATAGAAGTTATTTTAAACCTTTAGCTAATTTATTAGCTGATAAAGTTATATCAGAAAAGTATCCTGATACTATATCTAGAAAACTTAACAAAGATTCTATTGATAGAAATGATTATGTAGAAGCATTAACGACTTATCTGCATAACCAATATACAGATTATCTCCCCCACTCCTGTGGTGAAGGATTAATAGTGCAAAAAGGATTCTTAAGGTTTGATAATGATTGGTCTAATCCAATAATATATGTGAGCCTTAACAGAGAAGAATTCAAATTTGGTCATATAAATACTACTTATACTTTTAAGAATTATATGAAAGAAGCTGTTAAAGATAATGCTACATTCTCATGTACATTAACTGATATTGACTCTAGTTGGGCAAAAGATGCAATATCAGAATTAGCTTCTCTAAACGCAATCAATGGTTATGCTGACCATACATATAAACCTAATAACAAGATTCATTTATCAGAATTCATCACTATGTTTGCTAAATTATTCTATCCTGAATATTTTGAAACTGAAACTATTCAGGGTAAAACGAGACAAAGAACTGTAGGAGATAACATTATTGATAATGTAGGAAAATGGTGGACACAATATTTCTCAATTGGGTCTGATTACTTGATTAAAAACCAAGATATACGATACTACTATCTGATGCACATGGATAAAGAAATGGAAAGGCAAGAAATGGCCTATATGGTTGCTAATCATCTCAAACTAGATTTAAATCAATTTACTGATACAGCAATAGATATAAATGAAGCTGACGAACAATACAAAGCTCATATTAATGCCTGTATATCAGCAGGAGTTATTATCGGTACAGGTGATGGAAAATTCAATCCAAAAGGTATAGTAACTAGAGCTGAAGCAGCTCAAGTTATCTTAAATGTTATAAATTATAATAAATAATACAAAAAATAAATTATTTGAATATATAAAAAAGGCGTTAGGGGTATTCCCTTAAACGCCTTTTTTATATACAAGGAGACTAATATGAAAACTCGTAGATTACCTCGTAGCTTACTAAGTATTATTTTAATTTTATATTTAATATTAAATAATTCTTATAATATAAATGCCTTTGTACAAGGTGAATCCGGAAACGTAAGTCCCAGTGAAGGATATAATACAAGAGGTGGGATAAATTGGCTAGTATATAAAGTATGTATTGTAAATATGGAAGGTAAAAACCAACTTACAGGTGAAAATATACTTAAACCAACGGATACTGCTCCACAAATAATGGTTAAATTCAACAGACATTTCAGCAAAAAATTTCCTAGAATATTGGACTATACATTGTTTGTAGAGGATACCAAAGATCATAGTATATGGACTCCAAATGCTTATTTATCTGAATACAATCCTTCTAATAATGCACTAGAACCTATAGATGATATTATAAAATCAAAGAAATTACACAGACTAAAAAGCAAAAGTAATCCAGGTAATATTTTCTACAGTAATCTAAGTAACGAAATAAAATCAATGTCAGATTTGAAAGAAAAGTATAAAACTGATAAAAATTGGTGGAAAAGAGTGTATAACAATACCTCTAATAAAGAAACTAATTCTGTTCAGCTATGGAATTATATTTTGGGTACAGAAAATAATATAGAAGGTAGAATAGAAGAATATACAGGTATAGATAAGGAAAATGATAATACACTTAAAACTGAAACTCCAGAAGATAAATTAGAAAAGAAGCTTAAATATCTAGATTTACTTTTAACGCTATATACTTTAGATGAAACTCTTCGTGAAGACCTAGAAAAAGTATTACCTAATTATATATATGATATTGATATATTAAAGAAACCCTTATTAATAAGTATAGAATCTGGTATTAGAGTATCATCAACGGATTTGTGGAAAGATAAAGTTTTTTCTTATATGAGTAGTACTGATTATCTTATGTATATGTATGGAGCAGTGCAAGGTATAACAATTTATGATGATCCACTAAAGCCAAAAGATGGACTAAATAATGATACAAAAAGTATATTTGAAAGATCATACACCTCATCATTTGATGCCCTTCCTGGTATATTCAGACTAACAGAAAAATTCCAAAAGCAAACTAAAAATCCATTTTCATTTGGTATGTCTGGTATTATTGGAGGATATTTTTCAACCAAAAATGGTACACCTAATTGGAATTACTGGTCTGACCACACCGGAGTTATGCATGGACTAAAATTTGCACCTGAACAAATAGGATTTATACTTATTGGTACGGGAAATAATTTACCAGACCCTAATCCTAATCTTACTATTAAAATGAATGCTACAGCAGGTCCAGATGGTAAAAAAAAGTATATAGTCCCTGTTGAAAATGAAACTATTGGAGTTAATTCATATATAGATATTACTTTATCTCAAGATAGCATCTCACAATGGAATCTTTTATATAACGATCCTAATATAAAATATGATTTTAAACTATCATTAACATCAACTGAAATAGAAAATATTACTAAATTAAATCCATCATCTCCTAATATTAATACTAAAATAATTAATATTAATAAAGATGAATTATTTAACATATTAGACAGTAAACATTCCTTTCGATATCAACAAGATTTTACTACTACACCTATTGCTGAAGGAGAAACTAAACACATAGAATATACAGCAAAATTGGAAGTTGATTATATTCTTAACTCTGAAAAAATTCATAAAGAAACTGAAATAGCAAAAGATTATGTTGATTTCAGTAGAGGTAGAATACCTCCTGAATTAACAGGAAGCTATACTTCAACAACAGAAGTATTCTCAGAAATCAAACAAGGTAACCCAGGTAATGAAACATTTGAAGCAATGGCAGGCGTTCCTACTACTAGGAACTTATATTTTTCATCTGGAGGTGCAGAATATATTGTAGACGTTGCAGTTAAATTTCAATCTGGGCAGCAAACAATAAGAAATTACATATCAATATTTCATAGTGTTCCCTCCCAAAACAATATGCCTATTATTAATAATCCTTGGAACAAAGATAAACCATTACCAAAACCAACTCCCAGATCAAAAACCGACCATATGAAGACTACAACAACAGAACATATAGTTCAAGAAACAAAACAATATCTAAAATATCCACGAATCAGCTCTAAAACAGGATCTTGGTCACGTTCCAGTGTAAGTGCTCCAACTCCAAGAATAAGTACAGCTTGGGATGGAACTACTAGAGAAGAGACAACTACCACTGGTTCAAAGACAGTAACTGATAAACCAGCTGTACCAGCAAAAAAAGATAAAGACGGTAACATTATAAGTTCATCAGAACCAGCTGTAACCCATGATGAATATCAACAAGTATGGAATGGATACTCTGGAGAATATAGTCTTGAATATAGGTGGGTTCAACAGGGACATAATAAAATGGTTGGTGGTAAATTGGAGTCATGGGCACAAACTATTACTTATGACTACTTGGAGATAACAGATGTTGCTGTTTATGAAATTTCTGAATCAATAGTTGATGGTATGAGAACATTAACATCTACAGATAAAATTAAAGGCAGAATCGTCCAAGGTAAACCATCTGTATTTTACAATATTGATAGTACTAATACAGCAAAAGGCGGCCGATTAGTATACTCATTAGAAACCTCACAAAATGACCATGTAACATGGGATGAAGGCAACTCAGATAATGCAGAAAACAACATGACCAATAGCGGCAATGTTAATGAAGAAGCTATATGGAAAAAACGAAAAGAAACCCTTAATTCTGTTACAGTTGTATCAGATTTTTTAGTTTTACAAACAACTCAAGGGGATAAATCAATAGTTTATTTTGAGCAAACATCTAGTCCTCATCAAACTCAAAAAAATATAGAATTAGCTAAAAGTTCTTTAGAAGAGCAATGGGATAGAAATTCTACCTCAGCCAGTAATTGGGAATCTGATGCAATTGAAATATCCGGTTACACTGGTAATTATAAAGATGTTAATACAGCTCATTCCAGTAAAAAAGTTGAAAACATAGCAACAGCTCATGATGCCAACAATACCTCTGTAACTAGACCTTTACGACCTACTTCACCACTTAGACTAACAAAAACCTCAATAGATATAATTGATGATATACCTAACTCCGAATATATTACAGGAAAATCTAAAGTCTTTTATAAGAAAGTATTACCAAGTAAAGGTAATCCAGAGGAATACACTCCAAAATTTTGTTCTGATTTTGGCAAAACAGGATTGGAGATTAAATCAACCTATTCTAGAAATCATTCTAAGGTAAATGACATTGTAGTACACAATCCCGTATCTGTTCAAGATGCTATGGTAGAATCATTACCAATGGATAGAGATCAACGTACTAAGGAATCACTACCAAAGAATATGGAAATTGATACAAGTATAATAGAATATGACAGAGTATTAGTAGAAGTACCTGTTGAACCAGAATATAAAATGGTTAAAATCCCTAATCCTTTATTCAAGAAGCTTAAAATTATACCTAATCCTGATTACAAACCAGGTGAATTTGTACCTGGTACAACAAATACATTTAATTATACAGGCTCTGAACAAAGATATGTTGTCCCCCATGATGGTAAGTATATATTAGAAGTATATGGCGCTGAAGGTGGTGGACAAAGATTAAGTGGTAATAACAATTCAGGACCTGGTGGACTTGGTGGATATTCCAAAGGCGAAATAGACTTAAAAAAAGGCGAAATATTATATTTATATGTTGGAGGTCATGGTAATTCCTCAACACATGGTACTGCTTATGGTGGATACAACGGCGGTGGTAGTGGATACGCAAGTAATGAAAGCGAACCTGGTAATGGTGGCGGTGGTGCTACTGATATAAGGAGAAACGGAAAAAATTTATATGATAGAATAATTGTCGCTGGCGGTGGCGGTGGCGGCGGTGAAGATACTAATGATAGTTATGGTAACGGCGGTGGCACAACTGGTTCAACTAACCACTACCCTGGTACTCAAACTCAACCAGGTTTAAATGCTAGTTTTGGTTACGGTGCATCGACCAATAGAGGCGATGGTGGCGGTGGTGGCGGTGGCTACTACGGCGGTGGAACAACATCTTCTGATAATGTTGGCCATGATACACAAGGCGGTGGTGGTGGTTCTGGATACATAGGCAAAGTAAATAATGCTAAAACCCAACCTAGCATACAATATGGTCATGGACTTATAAGAATAACCCTTCCAACTCATAAAACCCCTGCTACAGGTGATAAATACATAATTATCCCAGGTAGTGAAGATATGATTATAGATAATCCTAATTATGAATCAGAAAAAGCAGAATATATTTTTCCTTACACTGGAAACAAAACCAATTATCATGTACCTGTTAATGATGAATATATCTTAGAAACTTGGGGTGCACAAGGCGGTGGTTCTAACGGTCAAGGTGGAAAAGGAGCTTATTCTAAGAGTACTGTTCATCTACAAGAAGGACAAGTAATCAATGTACTCGTTGGTGGCCAAGGTCGTTATGCTACTAGTGCCGGCGGCGGCGGTGGTGGAACCTTTATAGTAGATAATAATAATACTCCTTTATGTATCGCTGGTGGTGGTGGCGGTCAACAATATACCAATACAGTAGGTGAATATTCACACGGAAGAGCTACTCGACAAGGAGGTATTGCCGCTGAAGCAACGAATACCTCAGAGGGATATGGCGGTAAAAGGAATAATAATAGTGGTTCTTCTGGCGGTGGCGGTTTTTATTCAAATGGTACTTCAGGTGATTTTGGAAGTTATGGATATGGATATCTACAAGGAGGGTATGCACAAACAGGTGGTGTATCTACTGGGACACCATATGGTGGATTTGGCGGTGGTGCTTCTACCCACGGTAACTCTGGAGGCGGTGGCGGTGCTGGTGGTTATACTGGTGGCTCTGGTGGCAACCATAGTACTCCCGGCAGTGGCGGTGGTGGCGGCTCTTATCACATGGGTAATAATAGTATAACTATATCTGGTAGTAATTCTTTCTTATCACCTACAGGGGTATCAGAAACAGGTCATTCTGGAAATGGATATGCTAAAGTATCTTTATTATCCACAAATAATGAAGCCGAACCTAAAATACATATAATTGGTACTGGTGAACCAAAATTCATAGAGAAAAAAGTATTAATAACTGGTGGTGCTACAACTAAATATGAATACAAATTAGTGCCTAGAAAAGTAGAAACAAAACCTGTAACTGATGAATCCGGAACTTCTTTTATTCCCGGAAATTTCATCAATATAGATTATGGTTTTCAGATATATTTTCCCAATAAAGGAGACTTTTATGGAAATGGATCTAGTGGATTAGATACTACATCTTTTGTAAGAGGCAAAGGTTATATTAACAATATGGATACAACTGAATGGACAAAAAATAAATCTGTAGCTTTTTCATTCAATGTCATTCATGATGGTGTTATGTATAGACCTATGGAAGAAATACCGTTAGATGTTAATAAAAAGAAATATAATTTCTACTTACCCTTATCTGTAAGAGAAGCTGCCTCTGCAAAAATAAATTTCAGTGCAAAAGCTAACAACTGTCATTATTTTGATGCGGATAGCTATACTAACAGAGTTAGATCACATAATAAAGAGGCCAAACATTCAGCATATAAACCCTCATATGTAGATATCGTAGGTAGAATAGGTAATTTAGTTATTGAAGATACAGGTGACTGGAGACTTTCTAATTTATTTAAACAACCTATATATGATAAATGGTTTATTCAAAATGTTGTCTACAAAGTAGACCAAAGCAAACAAAGAAATATTATTTCTGATAAAGTTGATATTAGAGGCAATCCTGTAAGCCCTATGAAAAACTACTTAAATACTTATGGCACAATTCCAAGTTTTAACCTTAATCCTATTAAATTTCCATTGTCACCTTCTTTAAATAATATAGAATCCATAAAAAACCAACCCCAGCGGTTAGGCTATTTAACTTATATGGATATATCTACAATAGGTAATTATAATAAACTACAAATTATACCCTATTATTACAACTTATCACTAATTGACGGTAGTATACAACCTTTAGATGTATATATGAATACTGAAACAGGATATAGACCCATAAATATATTTGATATAGTCAAACCTGACTGGAACTCTAATAATATATATCCCTACTACTATAATTTAGATTGGGATAAAGAAAAAAGCAGAAGATGTGTTTCAAATCTTGAAGAAAATACAACTGAAGATGTATTATTATTTACCAAACAAGTTAATAGCGCTAATTTAGAGATTGTAAAAGACTCTCCCTATGGCGTAATCTCTTCCGGTACTGCACAACTTATACAATTAGATGAAAAAAACAGAACATATATTGGTACTTCCAAAACTAATGGTATAGATAATAATCCAAGTAGAAAAATTATTGAGCCATTCTTCTCAATGAATTCACAGAGATGGCATTTCAAAGTTGGTTTACCTTCATCAGCTGTAACCGTACAACATAATAAACCGTTTACTCAATCTAATATTCTTGCCAATAACAATTCAGTTATTATAATGACACTAGATATCAAGATATATGGTGAGACGTATAATTTAGACTATAAACATCCAAGTGGTAATGGTACCGTTACTCTTGCTGGAAAAGATTATGATCTTAACTCAATTCCTTATAATGTCATATCAGTCTATTCCACTAATAAATCTTCTGCTGAAGACTTATCAACATCTGGAACCCATTAACATAACTTTATTATTCTAAAATCATTCTTTAGGAGCGGATTATATGAAAAAAATTATTATAGCTATTGTAATATCAACATTGTGCTGCTCTAATACCATCTATGCAGAAAATGCTTCTGGTCTACTTAACATATACGGAATAAAAAAACTGGTTTCAGTAGAAATCGAAGAACAACTTTTACAAGATATAACCAAAGAATATCACAATGTAAGTTTAGAAATTAATAAAGATAAAATGATAGAACAAGCTATTGATATATACTCTTCCAACTATAATTATATATTAGATACATATGATACAGAAATCAATAGATTACAACAAGAACTAGATGACTTAAAAGAAACTATATACAAAAATCGAGAAAGTTCTGTTGAAACACTGCTGGAATTTGATTCAAAGTTTAAGTCAATTGAACATGACCTTAAAGATTTAATCAGTGAAAAAGAAGTACATAAAGCTCAAATAGATATGCTAGATTATGACAATAAAAATATAAATACCATGCAGAAAAAACAAAATCAATTGAAACACAAGTTAAATAATCAAAAAAAAGCTTATGAAGAAGCTATTTCATATCCTGAATTAGGAGATATAACTAATCTTGACTACCCCTTAAAAAACCCTAGTCACGTTACTTCTGATTTTGGTACAAGATTAGATCCTATTGGTAAAGAAAAGCAACAATTCCATAGCGGTATTGATCTATCAGCTAAAGTAAAAACAGAAGTAACTGCCCTATTTAATGGTACTGTAGAAACTGCTGGATTCAGTAATGAATTAGGGTATTACGTTATTCTTAACCACGGTAAAGGCATAAAAACCATCTATGGTCATTTAAATCATTACATTGTCTATCAAGGACAAAAAGTAAGCCAATATGAAGTCATAGCAAGTTCCGGTAATTCTGGCAGTAGAAGTACTGGTCCTCATTTACATTTAGGGCTTTATATTAACGGTAGCCCTGTTAATCCTAGTAAAGTATTCAAATAACTACTTTTTTAGATTAGTCACATTAAAATATTTATAAGGAGGCATTCAAATGCTAGTAACTTCAAAAAAACGCTACTTACCTACAACTATAAACACTTTGGTTTTGGTTAAAAACGATGATTTTTTCTATATACATAGAGATGTCTATGATAAAGCTATCATATTAACTGATAGATATACATTAGAAGAACTCATCAAAAATATTGAACCTGAACATAATCTTTCAGCTATTCAATATTTTTACGATAATACCCCCACACCTATTAATATTCTTGCTCCTTTCCTTGGTCTTGTGGTAGAAGGTTTACCTGAAGATATTGAAATTCTTACAGGAGCTATACACATCATAACCGCCGCAACAGACGTTAAATCTTATACTAGGGTTCATACAGAATTGCGTAAGACATTGGAATTTTCTTTATATATCCAAGAAGAATATGAAATGGCTTGGGAAAGATTTTTTATGACCAGTATTCCCTATGAAGAAAGAAACACACTAAACATTAATCAACCTGGAAGTTTACAAGAGGAACCTATAAATAACTCTGTTGAAGAAAAAATTCTAATTAATCCCTTACCTGATCTTGAGAATAATGACTCAGACCTTGTTGAAGTAGATGATGAATACTCAAAAGAGATGGAAAAAGAAAAACTAAGAAATATTCTTCAAATAGATGATTTAAATATGTAAGGAGAAGATTAAATGCCTGAAAAATTATTATCAACCAACCAAGAAGCCTATAATAATCTTGAGGAAATCAACAAATTTATAGGAGATATCATAGATTCTTCAAAAATCTTTCGTAATAAAATTGAAACTACTTACGATAAAGTTGAACTAGCATTTCTCAAACGTCTCTTAGATTCAATAACACTTGTAGAACACGATGCACTGATATTGAAAGAAGAATTTGCAGATATCAGGAATAATATACCTATGGAACTTAATAAGGATAAAATGGCTACAGAAACAGAACAGAAAGGATGATTTAGCTATGGGTGGTAAAGCCAAATTATTAAACCCTGAATTATTGGAGAGTCTTTATATTGAAAGTATACAATTCAAAAGTAAAGCCGAAGAAACATCAAATAATATACGTGTCCTTGTCAACAAAGTTACAGACCCCATGTTTTTACATAGTATAAAAAGTAATGACAGCGAGAAATTAATAGAGTCTATTATGACAAATAAACAGTCACTTGAAGATTTACTTGAATCTCTTAAAACCACTGCTAATTATATTGACAGTACCTTAGAAGGTACAATTTGTCATACCGAAGAAGTACATGGTCTTAACAATAAAGATGAAAACAATTCTTATAATGAAAAAAGCACTTTCAAAAGATAGCTAACCCATTTCATTATAAAAAAACAAATTGTATCTTAGGAGGGAAAAAAATGATATATGTAGCATCATTATCCGCTTTTGGCAAAAAAACATTTGGTGATAAAACACTTCAAACAAAGATAGATAAAATTATTGAACAAATACACTTAAGTCCTAAAATAACAGGAATGGATACTATTGTCCTAGGTCCAAAAGACCTTTCTGCAACTCAAACCAGGAATGCCTTAACATCTGCTTTACAGAAAAAACATGAAGATATTCTTGTAATCTATCTTTATAATACAGATAAACAAGGAAAATATCTCGAAAGTGAAAATTTAATAGCTAAAAAATTAGATAAAAAAATCAATCTAAATAACTTCAAAGAAACTGTAACAGAACTTGTAGAAAACAAATCATTAATAAAAAAAGAAGATATTACTAAAGTTAAGAAAAAGAAAGAACAAGAACCTGAAGAAAAACCAAAAAAGAAAAAATTCATTAAAAAAGAAATAAAGAAAGAAGAGAAAATCAAACCCGAAACCATTAAAGAAGTACCCACTCCATCTGACGAATCTATAGAAAAACCAGAAGAAGAAATTGTTGAAGAACCTATGAAAGTTGTGAAATTCAGTACTGTCAAAACTTGTGAAGAACGTATTAAGGAATGTACTAGTTTTTCAGATTGGAATCTCTTCAAGAAGCTATTAGATAAAGACACCATTGTGAAAGACTTAATGACACAAAATAATCAATTTGCTGAAACTGTCAGTATGCTCCGCAACGTTGAGCAAGAAATTGTCACTATATTCAAAGATGAAAATAAGACTTCTGAACAAAAATTTGAAGAAATCAGAGAACTTGGAATAAAACGCTCAGGCTATAAATCTTCTTGGAACAATATGATTACTGAAAAAGTAATGTCTATACTAGCAACCATGACCGTATCAGCCGAGTCAATTATACACTCTCGTTTAAGGGATATAACTTCTTCACTTGATAAATTCGCTTCTAAAACCATGTTATATTATAAAGAAGATAAAGATAAACTTGATAAACTAATTCAAGAGCGCTTAGACCTGCAATTTCAGCTACACGAACTATCTAAGAGTTTAATTACTGTATATCAATCCATGGATGAAACTGTTAAAGATATTATATCATCATTTGATAATGAATTACCTTCTGAAAATACATATATCAATGAAATATATAAAACATCAAAGCAAATTTTTACTCCTATCAATGCGCCACAGCTTGCAACTAAATTAATGAGTGACCTTCAAAAAAACAGAATTTCTCTTTCGGCATTAGAAAAGAATATTCAAGAAGTCATATCTAAAGTATTTCAGCTATGTGAATTAGATGAAACCATCATACTTCATCAAAACAAACTCATTAAACTTCTTGAAGCTAATAATGTAGAAGATGTGGTGATTGTTGATACAATATTAAAAAATGCATTAAGGCTATATATTGGTCCTTTAGAAGTAGGTACAAGAGCTACAGCAATAACGTGGGCAGGTATATTATCTAGAAGGCATAACACATTGATCATTGATTTAACTGGTACCAACAAATTCCGATCATATGGTATTGAACCAATAACCCTTGAAAATTTTCTAGATAATAGAATTCAAGAACAATTTTTATGTGTAGAAGGTGACTTACTATCAACTTCAGTAAAAATTGAAGATATTATTATTGAACTTAAAACAAGACTTAATTATTATCCATATATAAATATAATACTAGAAGCATCTCAAACCTCTCTCATTAAAACTCTTGCAGAACATGCACTTTCGGTAACCTATATTACAGATTGTACTACAAGAGGGAATACATTAATTAAAAATGCAATAGATAATATTACTATTGAGAATATTGCACGTAAAATAGTACTTATTGACCCACCAACAGATGAAATGTCCATATTAAATGAGTTACATATGGACCCTCTTATTACTAAGCTCATTACTCTTCCTCATCTGTCTAAAGTGAAAGCATGTAGTGTGAAATCTTTACCTCCTTTTAATGATAGAGATATCACTACTATATTTGAAGAAGCCTTTAGATAAAATATTGAAATTTACTTGCAAAATAATTATTTGTTCATAATATATATACGGGGTGAATCTGCCGGACCAACTACTACTTATCTCAACACTTATGTTTTCTTGATTTCCCATAGAAATCACTTTAAGTTTTCCTCTTCTCCTTCAAAAAATAATATAGAGGCTTTAGTAAGACTGCATAAGAGTTGAGTATCCATTTCTATGGATATACAGATAATCGATTATTATTATTCTTATATGGAGATTCACCCCTAATCACTAGTAAAATAACATCTATAGATGCCCTTATGAATATTGATGATAGATATTATTCTATTAATATATCTAATAATATTCTGCTAGACTATGACACTTCTTATGATGATTTAACCACATCTAAAACAATTAATCTTACATAATCTTAACTTAAGGAAAATACAAATTTTCCATTTCTTTATAATTCACCTTATGATTCACTTAATAATTCACATTCTAATAACTTATAATAACAGCCAATATCAAACTTATTGTATATAATTTTTAATTATATATGACCGAAAATTATATTTATTATAATAACTTTATATGTTATTATATATATATCTTTTATAAAAGTATTGGAGGTTATACAAATGAAAAGATTATTGTCATTTACAATGATTCTTACAATTATTTTTAGTATCAATGTACCTATATTAGCTTCATCAGATGAACCATCTTCTTGGGCAAAAGAAGAAGTTGAATCAGCAATCAAAAATGAATATGTACCAACCCAATTACAGAGCGAATATCAAAAACCTATTACAAGAGAAGAATTTGCTGAACTATTTGTTAATGCTGTTTTTAAAGATTTTAATCGATATATCCAAAGTTATGCTGGTATGACTGAAGAAGCAGCATGGGGTACTACTACACTGACTATTGAAATGTTCTTAGAAGCAATATCCACAACTGAGAAATTCACGGATACTGATAATAAATATGTAAAAGTAGCTAATATACTCGGTATGGTCAATGGTATTGGTGATAATAAATTTGACCCAGACTGTTTTATCACTAGAGAACAAGCGGCAGTAATGTTTGTTAATTATTTTCAAACTGTTTACCCTAATAATACAAATGAAGCTCCTAAATACTTAGATGATCTAGACCAAGTTTCCTCATGGGCTAGAGAAGCTGTAGCAAGAGCATATGGTGCTCGTTTTCTTAAAGGTAATGTAAAAGCTGATACAGATAGATCTGGTAATATTCTCAAAAAAGGACATTTTGATTCCAAGTCTAATTTTACTAGAGAACAAGCTATTATTGTTATTTCAAGACTAGGAATTGATGGTATTGATATATTATATCACCTAGTACTCAGAGGATATGTTGAAATTAGTATGGATACTATACTTTCTGGATTTGATATAGATGGAAATACTATTAAAATGAAAAGTACTGGATTCGATTATAAATATTGTGAACTTAAAGAGCACTGGAGAGTGTCTAATCTAGATAAATATGCAGATAACTATACTACTGAACAATTAATAGCTATTTTACTAAAGCCAAGCACAGCAAAATCTGAAATGATGACACCAAAACATATTGAAAGAGTTTTATCTGGGGAAAGGACCTTATATGATTATAAACTTTTTACGGTAGAACATAACATAGATGATTATCTTGCTGTAGTAACTAAAATTGATGGCTATGGCTATATGTGTGGTGGAGGTAGTAGACTTCTATATGGAGATAATAACCAATACACCGTGAGTGTACAGAATTAACTATTTAGATAATAATTAACAATAATAAATATACTGCAATATTAAAAAAGCTTATGGATTAATGATATCCTAAGCTTTTTTATATTATTAAAGATTGGAGGTTCAATATGTATAAAAACAGAATACTTCTTCTACTTGTTATCATAACCTTATTAATTCAAGTATTATTCAATAATCACGTTTTTGCAACTGGTCCTATCGGTACAAATGGTTCTATACCATCAGGTGGTAAACCTGGTCCTGGAGGAATTAGCCTTACTCCATCCTTTAGAGTAGGTATAATATCAGAAATTTTTAATGAACCCTTAGATTTTTCAGAAGAAAATGCTGCTAATATTGAAGAGGATATTATAGCTCATTATTATAATCACATGCCTAAAATGAAACATTCATTTATATTCTCACCTTATAATCCAGATAGACCTTATCTGAAAGAAAGTGTATGGTTATCACCAGATAAAGCATTAATTGGATGGTATCAACCATCTTCAGGTAATCTAGTTTACAATAATAAAGAAACACTGGCATATAAGCATAGAAAACTTCTAAAAAATCCTGCTGATAAGATTACAAAAGGAATATTTTCTGATTTACTATTTAAAGAAATAGGTAAACAAGGTTATTTATGGCAACTAAAAGAAGATAAGTGGAAAGATATAGGAGATACAGTAGAAAATGGAGCAGAAAAATCTTCTAAAGTTTGGAACTATATATTAGAACATTGGGATGGCACTGGGACTTCTATAGATCATAATATAAAAGGATATACTAATTATGTAGCTCCTGAAAAAATAGGTATAACATATGAAGAGAAACTAAAAAATCAATTAGGTCATTTAGATTTACTAATGACATTATACTACCTTTCTGAGCCAGGTTCAGATCAACACACTACATATCATGATGAAATAGAGCGTTTTATCAGATTTGATAAGCAAGATGTAAGGCCAGCTCTTATTGCCGTAGATACAGTAGTCAGAGTGTGTGCTCCTAACTATACTGATAATAAAAGTCAAAGAATATTCCTACCCTCATTTGATTATGTAATGTATGCAGCCAGCGTATCTCCTGAAAATTATTTTTATGACCCCTTAGTTCACTCTTTTGGCGAATTACTTAACAGTTTAGATTATAAAGCTGATCATACCTTTACTTTGATAGAACATCTTGTTCAGAAATCACTAGACCAGTTACCTAACCGCAAACGTACTACCGACTTAAGAGGAGATGCTTATAAAAATAATGGATTTTCATGGGGATTTGGTGGAGTTACTGGAGATAAATATTTACTAACAGATAGAGATTATCCTGATTGGCGTAACTCATCTGTAGAAAATGGCATTATGGAGTCATTAATATTTTATGGTGATTCTAGAGGATTTATAATTGGCACACCAGGTAGCGCTTTTAAAAATGATATAATTCCTACTGGTGGTTTTGAAATTATGACCAATCCAACCGAAAAAGTTACTGTCGATAGATATAAACCTACAATTCTAGGTGAAAATGTAACCGTGACCATTAAAGGTAATATATCAGGTGACGAGGAATCCCAATGGATGAAAGCTCTTGATAACATAAAAGATGGTTCAAAATTTCCCCAAATAAATATTGGTTTATCTGTTTCTGGTGCAGTAGAATGCCAAGCTGATACTGACGTAAACTATCCTCTAAAAACAAGTTATCAATATAAAGGTAATAATAAATTTGAATTTATTGATAAATATGAATTACTAAAGTTTTTAAAAGGAGATTCCATAGAATGGAATCATCATCTAGCAAATTTTAAAATAAAAACAGGAACAACATATGAATTTGATTATACCGCTAATATACAAATAAAACTATCCGATGATGAAAAAGGATTAATTCAATTAAATGGTATACCAGACAATAAAGCAAAAAAAATGTTTATTATTCCCAAATTTATACCTATAGAATACAGGTCCTTTGTTTCGGAACCTATAGCCTTCTCAGAATTAAAACAAGGTTCCATTTACCATGAAGACTTTGAAGCAATGGCAGGCACACCTACCACAAGAGATCTGTACTTTGCTGTTGGTGGTTCTGAATTTATAGTTGATATCGTAACTAAATATTATATAGATCAAGAAGCAACAAGAAATTATAGAAGCTGGTATTCAGGTACATCTTGTGAGTTCAAAGCTGGTGATACCGCTCCTGATAAATCTGTTGGAGAACAATCGGCTCATATGCATGACGGCGGAAAATACTCAAGAACTTGGACAGGTACCATTCCTAACGATGCACAAGCTGTAACAAAAAGCGGTTCGGGCAATGTAACCGCAGTATGCCCTGCTAAACCTGATCTAAAACCATACAAAGCCACTTTAAAGGAAGCAGAAGCATTTGCTAAGAAAATAAATACTACGACAGTAAAACACAAGTCCGCTTCCGATAAAAAAGTTAGAAAATTCAATAACTGGGGAGCATCCGTATCTCCCTCCACAACACTTCCCACAGATACTAAAGCGACCTCCTCAGCATGGCATACAGAAACATCTGGAACTCCTCCAAATGAAACAACGAAAGATGTAGCTGATCCTACATCCGCAACAGCCACCCCATCAGGACCTGGTAATTTTACGATAACAGTCACATGGAGTAATCCTCCACATGTAATATGCGGTCCATGTTGTACTCATGAGCTTCCTGGGATAGAAGATACTTGGACACAAGAAATAACGTATGATATTCAAAAAATAGAACAAGTAAATGTATGGAAGATTGAAAGAGGATTTGCCGACGGAATGGTCAAGCTTCTTGATACAGATGAAGTAACTGCGACTGTAAAACAAGGAGATCCTAATATCTTCTTTAATATAGCTGCTGAAGAATCATCAGAAGCTGGAAGACTTCGCTACTCATTAGAACCAACACAGCATGATAACGTAGTATGGCATGAAGGTGTAAGAACAAATGCATGTAATGGTATGGGAGATAATGGGTGCAATAAATCGCCTGCAAAAGGCGGACATGTCAATAATTGGGCAGATGGTATCCTTTATACTAACAACAAAAATCAGAATATAGAAAACTATCATGAATCTCAATCAGACGCTAAAGATAAAATAACATCTGAATGGAATAAATTTGATGAAAGGCGTAATACAGAAAATACCGCCACCGTAATATCTGATTTCTTGATTCTTCAAACTTCTTCAGGTGATCAATCCATCATATACTTTGATAAAAATTCCAATACTGTAGTCTCACAAAAAAACTTCGAAAAAGTGGTTAATACTGTTGAAGAAATGTGGGAAGATAATCCAGAATCAGCCAGCCATATTCTTCCTAAAAAAATTAATATTGGTTCATACAACGGTGAATTCTTCAATCCTAGGACTAAGTATAAAGGAAATGGTGATAAACATGAAACAATAACTGCTTTAGATAATGATCCTGCTAAAACAATATCCAGGCCTCCACGCCCTTCTGATTTATTAATATACAAAAAAAACATTGACATACCAGACACTAAAAAAAATGGTGAATACTTAACTGGTAATACAAAGGTTTTCTATGATAACATACTAAGTCATAAAGGGAAGTCTCAAGTATATACTGATACTTACGATAATGATTTTAATGCTAGTGGATACGTTTTACCAGCTCCCTACTCTAAATCAAATACTAAAATTAATGACATAGTAATTCACAACCCTGTTTCTGCACAATATGCAGTTGTACTCCCCTCAGCGGCTACAGATCAACGTACTTCTGAATCTATAGTTGGAGGTAATCTTCAAAAAGATATAGAAGAATATGTGACTAAACTAAAAGTGCATCATCCAAATCAAAATTTTGTTGTTAATGGAGATGCAGAAAAAATAGCTAACGATGGTTCAATACAAAATTTCAAAGGTGAACCCTCTTATAGCGAGGATATTATATTTACTAGAACAATACATCCATCTTATATAATCTCTGGTAAAAGTTCTTTTCAAATAAGTGTCCCTGGTAACTCTAATAAGATAGCTAAATATGTAACCACAACATCAGGTATTGAAAACACTGATTATACTTTTACAGGTAAAATAAGTGCTCATAGATGTGAGGGTTATTTTGAAATTGAAGCACTTGACTATCTAGGAAATGTATTAAGAAAATGGACATCAGGCAAACACAATAATAGCTCTGTCATTACAAAAACAATCAACTTCACTGCCCCTAACAATACCGAAAAAATAAAAGTATCCATTGTTAATGGTCTTTCACATAATTCAGTTACTAACCTAAAAGACTGTATTTTTGCAGATAATTTATCACTGACAATGGAAGGTGGTAATACTGCTGAATGGATACCTCTATCCTATGCTATCTCCCAAGAAACCTCAATCAACAATCCTGATTATGTACCAGGGCATTATGTAGATAATCCTAAATATAGACCACCTGTTATACATGATGGAGAGCGTAAAGTCTATACTTATAATGGCTCATACTCAACTTATACTGTTCCTATTGACGGTAAATATGAACTAGAAGTATGGGGAGCTGAGGGTGGAAATGGTTCTGGTGGTAAAGGTGGTTATTCCTACGGAGAGGTAACTCTATCCAAAGAAAAAAAACTATATATCTATCCAGGTGGTAGTAATGGATGGAATGGCGGTGGTTCGGGTCATGGACGTACAAGCCAAGTAGGTGGTGGTGGTTCAGACATCAGATTAGATGGGAATGCATTAAGTAATCGTATTATAGTCGCTGGCGGTGGTGGCGGCCGTGGTGATAGAGGTAGCGGCTCTGATGACGGTTATGGTGGTTATGGCGGTGGTACTTCTGGCGGTTCTGGAGGAGACAGATGTGGTTCTCGTGGTTATGGCGGTACTCAGTCTCACGGCGGTTCAGGTGGTAGTAATGGTGGTCATAGCGGTGGTCTTGGCTATGGAGGTTCTAATAATAGTGGTTCCAATTCTGGTGGCGGCGGTGGTGGCGGTGGCTACTATGGCGGCGGTGCTGGAGGTAATGATTATTCTAGTTATAATGATAATGATGATTCTGGCGGTGGCGGTGGCTCTGGATACATCGGTGGTGTATCTAATGCCTCAATGACATCGGGAAACCAAACCATACCAATATATACTGGTGGTACTCAGACAGGTAATAGTGGTCATGGTGTTGTAGTGATTACAGAGCCCGATGTATATATCCCTGGTAATAATGAACCAGAAGAAATATATATCCCCCCAAAAGGTACTCAGAAAATCACTATCTCCTCAGAAATATCAAAAACCATTGCTGAGCCACCTGATGACTGGTATGAAACAATCATTGTTAAAATACCTGCCTCTGAAATAAAACTTCCTAATAATGAGGTTATACATGCAAGTAAATACTTAACCCTTGATTATCCTTTCCAAGTATATTTCCCTAACAAAGGAGATTTTTATGGAGATGGTTCTCATGGTCTATCAAGAACTACTAATCAAAGAGGTAAAGGCTTTAAAGATTATATGAATACTACAGAATGGACAAAAGAAAAAATAGCTAAATTTGATTATAATGTCATTTATAATAATAGCGTATATCCAGCTGGCTATGAAATACCTCTTGTTGTAGACGAAGATACATATGATTTCTATCTTCCCCTAGCCAACAAAGAAGCTATCAGTGCAGGTGCTAAATTTTATGCTATTGCAAATAATGGCAATGCAGTAGATAACTCATACCCTACCAATAAATCAAGAGGTCCTAACAGAAATGCTAAACATTCTGCTTTCAAAATGTATAATATAGATATCATCGGTAGAATAGGTAATCTAGTTATGGAGGATACAGGTGACTTCAGGTTCTCAAATATATTCAAACAATCTGTTATACCAACTGAGTGGTATATACCTAACGTAGTTCCAAAAGTATCAATAGATCAACAAAATAATTATCTCGGACATAATATAGACATAAGGAGTGAATCTGTCGGAGCAACTACTAATTATCTAAATACTTATGGTTGTCTTGATTTCCTTCAAAAATCACCTTTAAGCTTTCCTCTTTCTCCTTCAATAAATAATATAGAGGCTTTAGTAAGGCAACCGTTAAGAGTGGGCTATCCAGTATTTATGGATATTCAGACTATAGGCAACTATTACTCTCTAATGAAAATCACCCCTTATTATTATGGACTAGATATAACTACTGGTAAAATTACACCTATAGATGTTTATATGAATGTTGATGATAAATATCAACCCATCAATATATTTGATAATGTTAAAGAAGATGGTAATATAGCTCCTGTATATGATTATCCTATAGCTCTAAATTGGGAAGAAGAAGCACCAAGAAGAAATTATCATACCCAAGAAAGAAATATCACTGAATTCGTTAGAGACAATACATACAATGTAGATACACAAGGAAATGAGATTCCTCTACCTATACCATTGGGAAAATATCATACTTTTGGTAATGCTCAATCAATGCTGTTAACCGGTAGAAATAGAACATTTATAGGAACTTCCAATACCTATGGCATGAATAGAAATCCAGACAATATACTAAGAGAATATGATTATAATCAGCAGGCTCAGAGATGGCATTTTTCATTCAAATTACCATCATCAGCTATATTCGTGCCTCATGGTTCTAAAATTACAAATGATAACATGGACATAATAATGAATGATAGAAGTGTTATAATCGCAACGGCTAAAATAATAGTTGCTGGAGATACCTATTCCCTAGAATACAAACACCCTAATGGAAATGGAAGTGTAACATTAGCTGGTAAAACTCATTCTCTAGATACTATCCCTTACAATGTATACGCTGTATACTCATCAGAAAAATCTTCTTCTGATGATCTGGATATATCGGGAACCCATTAAATAAAGCTACTCTTATATGAAAGAGAAAGTTATCCAAGCTTTCTCTTTCTTTAATTCATCTTATCCACAGAAATTATAATTAAAAAAAGAATAACAATTTTATTAATCAATATTAGAATAATCTGTACTAAAGACGAATAAAATTAAGAGAATACAGTAATAGTAGGTGACTATATGAGTTATACAACCGAAGGTCAACCTCAAGGTATAGCTAGCAAATTAACTAATTGTATAAGAGAATCATTAATTTCAGAGATTGTAGCTATTAATCAATATAATTATCATATACATAATAGTACTTGCCCATCCCTCGTTAAATTATGGATGCATATTAGGGATGAAGAAATACGTCATTTTTCTATGTTTTCTGAATTACTAAGAAAATATGATCCTATGCAACAAAAACTATTTGAAGAAACAAAAGGTCATATAGATATTGATTATAGTAACTGTTTTTCATTGAAATCCGATACAAGAATTAATATACCTAATTCTATAAGAAGTGATATTAAGGGAGAATTAGAAGCAGTTATCTTATATGAATATATACTCACCAGTAATAAATACAGAGATGTATATGAGGTATATAATGAAGTTATAAATGAAGAAAAAGAACATTTTGAAGAATTATCTTATGCCATAAAAGATTACGATACTACTTTTGGAATAAAAACCCACCTGTAAAAGTGAAGGGCTATCTTATGTAACTAGTACATAAAATAGCCCTTTGCTTATATATTCTCACTCATCTGGAATAACAAATACACAAATAATGTAAGCCCATAATCCAGCTCCACCAAATATTATTCCAATCGTAAATAATAATCTAATAATTGTTGGATCTACATCCAAATACTCAGCTATGCCTCCACAGACACCATTAATCTTTCTATTTTTTCTAGATTTTACAAGCTTTTTCATTACTCTCACCTACCCTGAAAAATTTTATTAATCTATAACATCAAAGATTTTACGTATATCACCATCTAAAATCTTATATTTAGATGCTACATCTTCTGGTTGTTCATTTGATAAATTAGAATGTATATACAAGGAATCAATTCCCATATCATTAGCACCTTTTAAGTCAATATAATCATTACCGATAAATACAGTATTTTGTGGATCAAGTTGTTCAGTTTCCAAAAAGTATTCGTAAAACTTAGTATCCGGTTTACGTATACCTACATCAGATGATATACATATACCATCAAAGTATTTTTTAATCCCTAAGTATTTAATTTCAGAATTAGCAAATGCTTTTTGAGCATTTGATAATAAATAGATTTTTTTGCCTTCAGCTGCAAGTCTTTCAAGAGTCTCCATAACCCCATCATATAATTTGATATACTCTGTTGATAATAGTCTGAAAGTTTTCGCTGCTTGTTTTGCCTTTTTCTTAGGTTTTATTCCCTTATCCTTATACAATTTAAAAAATACATCTTCAATCTCATAATCTGGACATTCATATTTACTATTCATCTTAATAAGTTTATTAACTATATTATTGTACTTTTCTTTTAGTTCTTCTTTTTCATAATGAGCACCGTTGTAACCATAATAGATAGCAAATTTTTCCCAAATCTCGTCTTTCTCTTCATTTGTCTTGATATCTATCAAAGTACCATATAAATTAAAAACATAATTGTTATACATCCTAAGACCTCCGTCTAATAATGAAGCGACACAAAATCGCAATGATATTTACCTTGTTTTTATAAGTTGAATGCTTCTATATAATTTTTGAATAATAATTGTTATTGATTCACCTTATATATTCTACCTTGATTTTATTATAATTGCAAATGTCATTTTTTCAGGTCTACCAAAACTATATTTTTCTTATCTTGACGTCTTTTTGCCCATCTATTGATAAATATTTTAACGATTCCACCCATAGGTATAGATAAGATTACACCTGGTAAACCAAAGAATTTACCAAATACGAACATAGCAAGTAATATGAACACTGGATGCATACCAATACTTTTACCTTGAATTTTGGGACTGACAAAGACGTAATATACCTGTTGTATAATTACAATATATGCACCTACAAATACAGCCTCTTGCCATCCGTCTTTTACTAATGCAATGATAACGGCTGGTATAATACCAATCCAAGTCCCTAGATAAGGTATAATATTAGTATATCCTGCGAATGTACCCACAATGAATGCATAGTCAGATTGTATTATTATAAGTGAGATAACTGTTACAAAACTTAATAACGTAAGGTCAATAATTTTACCACGAATAAAACTAAGGAATACAATATTAATTTCATGTAAAATTTCTTTTAGGCTATTTTTCCTTTTATCATTTAATGTTAATCTTAGTGCATTTTCAAGTAAATTATGAAAATATTCTTTGTTCATTATGAAATTGAAAGCAAATACAAAACCAAAAGAAATGTCAATTATATATCTCCCTATGGTGGTTACTTTAGCTGTAACAGAAGTTGCAATAGCTTTTATTTGATCTACAATATCTATTAATAATTCTTTTAAAAACTGTGTAATATTGGCAGCTATACCCATTTTATTAAGAGATTCTTCTATTCCTCCTAATTCTTTGGAATAATTTTCAAAGGTTTCAGTTAACTGTTTAATCAAATCAGTGATATTAAAATCTCTAAAACTACCATTAATCATAACAAAAACACTATTAACAAGTAACGTAAGTATAGTTATTATAGAAACAAGAGTCAATACAAGACTTACACCTCTAACAATAGCTTTTTTTTGTTTTCTATGAGTTCTTTCCCATTTTTTGTTTATTTTTATTTTACTCATAACTTTTTCGAAATATTTTACAATTGGGTTTAACAGATAAGCAATAACTAGTCCCCATAAGAATGGTGACAGTATCTTAACTATAAACGAAAATGCATCAGAAGCACCATTTATTACATCACCAATATTAGTCATGACTAAATAAATGATATAAATTATTACAAAACCTAATGTTATGTATTTAATTTTTTTCATATAACCATGGTCCAGTTTAATTTTCATCTAGTCTAATACAATCCTTTCATATTATAATAACAACAACTAAAAAGTTAGCACTAATTATATTTTCTACAAATTAAACATATTTAGTCATACTAAATTAAGTATCTCACATATTTAGTCGTTATACAAGAATTTTTATGCATTATATAATTGAATTCAAACATCTATACCCCTATTTCAATAAGTTCAATATATTTTTCTTGATTTTATTAGCCTAATAGCTCTAAATAATTGATGGGTTTATCGCAATTATTTAATCCAGCCTATATAGTATCGAATTTATATCCAACTCTAACAACAGTATGTATGTATTTTGCTTTAGCTTTTAATTTTTTTCTTATTTTCTTTATATGTGTATCAACAACTCTATAATCTCCAAAATAATCATATCCCCAAATAGTATCAAGTATCTTCTCTCTTGTAAGCACCCTGCCCTCATTTTCTATAAGAAATACTAAGAGTTCATATTCCTTTGGAGCAAATTCTATCTTTTCATCATCTAACAATACAGAATATGCAGCTTTATCTATTGTAATACCTGATTTATCTATAATATTTTTTAATCTATCATCATTATTGGCAACTCTTTCTAGTAATCTTTTACTTCTAGCTAATAATACTTGAATATTAATAGGCTTTATGACATACTCATCAACCCCTAATTCAAAACCTAATAATTGATCTTCATCATCATCTCTTGATGTAAGCATTATAATCACTACATCAGATTTTGATCTTATTCGTCGGCATACCGACCAACCATCTAATTTGGGCATTACAATATCAAGCAATACCAAATCAACAGAATTCTCTTCAAAAATCTCTAGAGCCTCTTGTCCATCAGCAGCTTCTAATACTTGAAATCCATTCTCTCTAAAAGCAACAGATATTAAATCTCTCATAATAATTTCATCTTCAATAACTAAAACAGTTCTTTCCATAACTACTCCTTCTTTTTAATGAAATATATATTAATTATTTAATTAGAACTTTATACCTATGTTTTTCTAATTATCAAATAAATTGCGTAATTTTTTACTTATATTAAATATATACTATATTACAATATATTTCAACTTAACATAATAGTAAGTATAAGGTTAATTTTGTTCATAAATAAGCAGCTATAATACAAACTTTCAAAAAATTTATACTCAGCCACTATATAAATACATTATAATTTTGCAAAATCAAATCCGTTACATCGTCAATAGTATAATATGCAATTCAAATGAAATTAAATATGTTATTTTAATTATTATTTCACAAAAATTGTACATTATATGAAGGAAAAAATCAAGGAAAATATATTGAACTTATTGAAATGATTTTATAGATGTTTAAGTTCAATATAATAGCTATTTATTATTTAATCGGTAGAAATAATTTTTGATAATATAGCTACTAGTAAGGAGTATTGAAGATTAGTCTGAAACTTGTCATCACCAATATAATATAGAGTATGGTTATCATTATCTTTCAAATCAAGTATTGTAAACATTGCTACTACTAGATTGAAATTTTTGTTTTTCTTAAAATACTTAGTACTGTTTAACAGATGGTAAACTTCGTATATCTCTGCAACCTCCAACTCGATATCCTCTAAGACAACAGCACTCATCAATCCTATAAGTGCAAAGATGACACCTTTTATTCTCATCCCTTTTTGTTTCATTGATTTATAGATTGATATACAGTTATCAATAACCATATCCCTTTTATCTTCTGTGACCACTAATGCAAGAATATGAGACAGTAATTGCAGATTATTGCCTCTGCGAAAACAATCTTTAGCTAAATTCTTATAATAATAATCTATCTCTTCCATTAACCTATCAGTATCTTTTCCTGCTTCTGACAAAAGTACTGAAAAAGTATAATCTTCCTCACCAGTTATGAAAGAATGCTGATCCTGCATATCATAATATATATCTCTAGAAGCTTCTAATCGTTCTTTTACATCTTTCTCATCTAACAAAATGAATGCAATAAACAAACTATATTGTGAATACAAATCAAATTCATTAACCAACTGAATATTATCTAATAAAAAGTTTATCTTAGTAAACGGATAATCATATTTAATTATTAGAATAGTCGCTATTATGAATCTTAATTCGCCACTAAGGGGCGAAAATCCCACCTTTCTCTTGATTCTTTCGCTCATTTCATCAAATAATTCTAATTGAAAGGGTCTGTTGGATATAGAATATAATAAAGATACTATTTTTATTGTTTCATTAGATATATCCTTGTCTAATTTGGATTTTATTTCATTATAGATACTTAGATAATTATTAATGATTTCTTTATTTTTTGCATTCACAACTATATCCTCCCTTATTTTTTATGATTAATTCATAAAAGTAAATTACTAACTCTTATACTAATTACTTTTCGAGCATTCACATTACTATAATTTTTCTACAAATAACACTTTTAGATAATTACTCTCTTTATATTTAGTATTAACCTTAAAATCAGTTGGTAAATAAAATTCTTCTAAAATATTATATTCATTATTTGTTTCGTGAAACGCTCTACTCATAAATTCTTTAAATCTTTTCATATCAAAAGAACTACAATTAGTAGATGCTACTATTATACCACTTTTTTCAGTTATTAAGATAGCTTCTTTCAATAAATTTGTATAATCTTTTGATGCACTGAATATATGTTTTTTAGATTTCGCAAAGCTAGGTGGATCTAGAATAACTAAGTCAAACAGCAAGTGTTTTTTTACTGCATATTTAAAATATTTAAATACATCTTCTACTATTATATCTTGCTCATCTAGATTCACATTATTAATACTAAATTGCTCTATAGTCTTTTTTCTACTCCTATTAGCCAAATCTACACTCGTAGTTTTCTTGGCTCCCCCTTTTGCTGCAAAAACAGAGAATGCACCTGTATAAGAAAACGTATTTAATACATTCTTATCTTTCGCATACTTTTCTTTTATCATATTCCTAACAACTCTCTGGTCAATAAAGAAACCTACCATAGCCCCTTCATTAAGATAAACAGCAAAATTAATTCCATTTTCTTTTATGATAATAGGAAAATCAGCTCTTTCACCAATTACAAAATCATCTTGATCTATATATTTTCCCCCATCACTAAATCTTTTCTTCTGATATATGCCTTTATATTCCGTTATCTCTGTTAACGCCTTAATGATATGCTCTCTAAACATATAGATTCCTTCACTATACCAATTAATTAAATAATAACCGTCATAGTAATCTATAGTCACTCCACCGATATTATCTCCCTCACCATTAAAAACACGAAAAGCTGTTGTTTCTCTATCATCATACATTTCCTTACGAAGATTAATAGCTTTTTCAACTTCATTTCTGAAGTATTCGTAATCTATCTTATCTTGTTCATTATATGTTAATACCCATCCATTCCCTTTGTTTTGCTTACCATAATAGCCTTTTGCAACAAACTTTCCATTATTGTCAATAAGATTAATGACCATTCCTTCATGAGTAAGCTTATCAGTGTCAATAACTGCGTTTTTCTCAATAAGAGGATATCCTCCTGCTATCTTATCGATAAAATTTTTCTTCAATCTAATATTTGTTTCATTCATATGATTCATCCTAACTTCATCTATATTCTTATATCTTAACAGCTACTATCAAGTTTCTATTTATTGATTGATTAACTCTATGTAAGTAATCATTATAGGGTGGTTCATTCAATACTTTAAATCCGTTTTCTTGTAATACTGTTGATATATCTCTATACTTCATTGTAAACTCATTATATGATAGAACCATACTTCCTTTTACTTTCAACGCATGATTCCATGCGGGTATAGCTGTTTTAATAAGCTCTAATGGACTTCTTGATATATCTGAGCCCTTATTGTTTTTACTTCCATGCTGAACTCCATAAGGTAAATCAGATACGATTATATCACATGATTTTTTCTTAACAAGAATATTAGCTAATGTAGTATCCGAATTAAACATTTGAAACGTCTGTATGTTTCCATTATTATAATCAATTTTATTAGCTGCTGATGTAAGGGTAAATACATCTGCTATCTTTTTACCTTTTGAATTAGACTGCTTAGAATTTATAGCCTTATGCTTATACCTTCCTTCTTTCAAAAATCTAATAAGATAGGTCCCGATTTCCTTAGTCCATTGTGCATTTATTTCTATCCCTTTAACATCATATCCTCTAATGAACCCTTCATATAAAGTAGTTCCTTTACCACACATTGGATCAAATAGAGTAATCTTATTACTGTGTGTATTACATGAACTAAGAGCAAGATTAACCATGAGTCTTGTAAATTGTTCGTTTGTTTTACCATTATATTTTAAAATCTGAACCATACTCTCAGGGAAAGTATGAAAATCAGGAATACAAATAGGTCTTAACAATTCACCTTCTACTATTTCAAATAAAGCATAATAAATAGATGAAAATCCTAAAACTCGAAAATCTTCATCTTTCAACTCTCTATCTGTAGAAAAACCTATTGATGCTGGGAGTCCTAGCTCTACCTCTTCAATATTATTAATCTTCATATCATATGCTCCAGCAATCGCTTCAAGCTCTGAACTAGCGATTTTAAGTGCTGAATCAAAATAAATACGATTATGCCCTGGATTTGCGAGTATTACGTATTTATTCATATAAACATCCTTCCTTTCATTCTGTTATTTTTTCTTATTCAGTTCAAACCAATCACTAATCAGTTCGCTTTGTCTGAATCCTCTACTCTTATACATATCATAAGCTAACTTATTATTTGTTACAACAGATAATCTAATTTTCGTCACTTCTTTTGTATTAAGAAATTTGATTGCGGTTTCTAAAAGTCGTTTCCCATATTTTTTACCTCTAGCAGCTTTAATTAATCCTAAATCAAATTCTCCCACACCATCTTCAATATAGACTTGTAAAAATCCCACCATATCATTATCTACCGTTACTATATAGTAGAGATTATTATCATCTGCATTTTTTATATACTCATCAACCTCTTTTTCTGTTAACGAAGCCCCATTAGGAACTTCACTAAATGCATCATTATAAATCTTTAAATATTCTATTTTATTATCTTTTGATAACTTGATTATATCTAGAGGTGAATATCTGATTTTTCTATCTTCCAGTATCATTTTTATTGCAGAATATTTCTTTTCCCAATTTAAAGAGTTTAAAATTCTAATTATTTTATGATCTGACACCCCTAAGAATATTTCTTCTGCTCCATTTTTTTTGGCTATTTGCTTTGCTTCAGTTATTATATCAGATACAACTTTTTCATTATCATCTATTTTTTCACTTATATCTAAATTAATTACATATGCTATTCCTTTTTGACTACATTCCTTCAATACAATTACTACTCTTCCACTTACTTCAGCTTCGTCAATTTTTATAATGACTCCTTTACCGAAACCATAATCCTCAGACAACATTTGTTTGTCTATTTCTTCAAAAGATGATTTACTTACTTTATCTCTATTAATAAATTCTATAAGCTTTATTTTTTCTGATTTACTTAATTCTAGATAGTTTTTAATCATAAATACCTCCATGATATCTATTTTAAGTTATCCATTTTTCTAGTATTTTAATTATGGCTATGGGATTTCTACTATTAGATAGAGAAATAATTAATCAGATAATTTATTATCAGACAATACTTGTATTATCTTCGTTATCTTGTCTGCCATCTCTACATAAGATTCTTTCATGCCGCCCTCAATCCATTGTATTGTTATAGCATCAATACCTCCTACAACAAATTCTTTTAAATATATATCATCTATGGTAGGCAATAATTCTCTAAAGTTTTCTGAAAATTTTTTACCAATTCTTTGGGAGAGCTTATCTAGTTGATCACATTTCATTAAAAGATTTGTATAGGGGGATTCTTTTAGCACCTTGAATCGAAACCTTAGAAGATCATTTAGACTTGGATTCTCTTGATTACCAATCTCTATAAGAACCTGTTGCAAATAAGTTTCAAAACAATATAGTAAAATTTGTTCTTTCTCCTTAAAATGCCTGTACAATGTCATACGTACTAAACCAGCCTCTTTTGCAATCTCAGACATAGTAATTTCTGTTAGGTCTTTAACTTCTAGCAACCTAAACAATGCGTTTTTTATCAAGTCTTTTGATTCTTTAATCTGCTTTTCTCTTTTCATGTTACATATCACCTCATGTGTATAAGATAATGTCCATCTATTGAAATCCGCTCTACAACATTATATAATATAACCATAAAAGTTACAACGCAACATTTATTAAAATTATTTTATCTACATTACCAGATTATTCGAAATAACTTTATTGAAGGAAGGATGTTAATTTTGAAAAAATTGATTAATAAACTTTTCCCCAAAAACATCAATAATAACTATACTGGCTACAAGTTTGCTCAATATTTCTTTTATGCCTTAACAGCTCTGACATTATGGCGCAGTCAGCATCACTTATTTGCAGCAGATGGAGGTGCACAGTCTATTGCAACGATTCCCCTAGACACCTTTACTAAAGCTGGTGAAGCTACTGTAATAGGTATTTTTAGCTTGTGGGGTCTTTCACAATTAATTATTGGAATATTATATTTAATTACATCTTTAAGATATCGTGCGATGATACCACTAATGTATCTGCTTATGTTTGTTGAGTATCTCGTACGCGCAACTTATATTCCAGCGTGTAAACCTATTACTACAGTTGGGACAGCGCCAGGAGAAGTAGGTAATCTACCACTTATTGTATTAAGCCTTATCATGTTAATTTTTTCATTGCTCACACCAAAAGTCAAGAATTAATTAATAATCTACCTAGTCTTTTAAAAAGCCCCTTTAACTATTAATTAGTTAAGGGGGTTGCTTCAAAAACCGCAGTTATTTATGGTACGGTTCACCGTATATACTACAGCGGCGGTTTTTTATTAATCTTTTATACAATGACCACACTCTTTATATTTTCTATCAATGAATGACTACTTTATTTTCAGCAATATAATTCTCATAAATATAATTCATCCTGTCACTCCTTCGTTCAAGATAGATTCTAGCCTATTTTTCACTTTTTCTGCTGGTGATAGTGCTGCAATTGTCTTTTCTATTTTAACCTTTACGGGACGGTTTTTCATCTGTTTTATGAGTTGCCTTTTCTAATGCTTCTCACCCAATAGCTTGGAGCATTGATTCTTCAAGGGTTTACTCCCTGAAATGTGAAGTCACAAGATAGAGGTTATTCTTGACCTTGGTTTCACTTTGTAATGTAGTTTCTGTACTTTCTTTAGTAGTAATTGTTTGTTCCGTTTTTAACTTCTCCATCTTGTGACCTCCTTCCCTTACATTTCTAATTCTTCTTCATCAATATAAGTTCTCTTAGTAATTCGTACTGTTTTTCACGTCCTTTTTCTTCTAATAATGCTTCTTTAAATGTTATAATGATCCCTTCCATAAAAAAACTAATTCATGTCTCATAATCACCTTTTGCATGAATATTGAATAGACATTCGTAATAAATTTCTCTATTCATCTTAAAATTTTCCATAACAATTGAGCAAAAAACATCAAATCCAATACTATTTCCAACATTTATTATCAAGATAACGTCCATTGTACTTGTTAAACTATATATGTAACAGCAAATATATATATCCGTAAACATAATATTGGTATATAATCCAAAATAATTACGGTAGAAAGAAGGATAATAATGAATGTAAATCTAACACAAATTGCATCTGTAAAAAAAGATGAAAAAGGTTTTTATATTCAACTAGCGAATGAATTCAAAGATGGACTAATTAGTCTTACTGGTTTTACTAACTTAAATATTTTGTGGTGGGGTAATCTTTATGATACTATAGAGTATAGAAAGAATGTGGTTATAAAAAAACCATATAAGACTGGACCAGATGAAGTTGGTGTTTTTGCAACTAGATCACCTATTAGACCAAATCCAATATTACTTACTGTTATTTATGTTGCTAATGTTGATATAAAAAATGGCCGCATCTATACACATTATATTGATGCAGAAATTGATACACCTGTACTTGATATAAAACCTTATTTCCCATGTACAGATATTTCAAAAAACACGGGAACACCAGAATGGTGTGCTATGTTACCTGATTCAATTGAAGGTTCAGCAACATTTGATTGGTCTAGTTTTTTTAATTTTGAAGAATAAGGAGCTACAATGAATAATCGAAATGCGATTTTCAAATCAATTAACACGATAGAAGAAACTATTGAGAATAACATTTTAATACCTGAACTGGCCAAGCAATACGGTTTCTCATCCTACTATTATAGTAGGCTATTTAAAGGAATAACTGGATTTTCACCAAAGAGTTATATTACTGGAAGAAAATTGACCTTATCGACTTCTGATGTAATTTTGAATGAAATGAAAATTATTGATATTGCATTTAAGTATGGATTTGGCAGCCATGAAGCTTATACCCGGGCGTTCCAGAAAATGTTTGGATTATCTCCTTCTGAAGTGCGTAAAAATAAGACGTATCCTATGGACCGAGGCATGAAAAAATTGACACCAGCAAGAATTCAACAAATGGATCATCTTGTGAAATCGACTCCAGAACTTATTGTGAAAGATGATATAAAATTAGTGGGTATTCCATTTTATTATGATATTCAATTTAATAATAATTTGTCTGAACCTTGGGGGCATTTAATGAGTCATTTAGGTGTTATTAAAAATAAAGTTGAACCCCAACGGTTTTATCAATTACAATATTGGTTTCCTGAACAAGATACTGAAAGTATTTATTTTTATATTGCTGTTGAAGTAAGCGACTTTGAAGATATTCCAATCCAATTAACAGAGAAAGTGATTTCTAAGCATAAATATCTAAAGTTTCAACATAAAGGGTTAGCAAATCAAGTTGGATATACCTATAAATACATTTACAATGAATATTTACCAGAAACCGATTACCAATTACCATATTTGTTTAACTTTGAATATTACGGAAAGCAACACTTGGGTCCGTACAATGCTGATTCAATTAGCGATATATATATACCCGTTAGCTTAGATATAAAGTGAAAAGTTAAGTTTTCTTTTTCTTCTATAATTTATAAATGTTAAATTTTTTTATAAAAACAGGAATCATTAAACATATTATTCCTGTTTTACAAAACACAATATTTACAATCCTTAATCACTGTTTCAACTTACATTATTTCCTTACTCGTCTCGAAACCCCTTCCACATGTGTAGTATATGTAGAAACTCACAAAAAATCGCCGTTATTTATGGTACGGTTCACCAGCATTAATTCTAAAACATCTATATATCTGTTCAAGTAATATAACTCTCATCACCTGATGGGGAAATGTCAATGTAGAAAAACTTAATCTATAATCAGCTCTCTTCAGCACTTCTTCCCAAAGTCCTATTGAGCCACCGATAATAAATGTAATATGGCTTTTACCTTCTATTCCTAGATTATCTATTTTTTGTGCCATTTTCTCAGATGTTAACATTTTCCCTTCAATTTCTAATGCAATTACATATGAGTTATCTCTTACATTCTTTAATATTTTTTGTCCCTCTTTTTGCTTTATCAATATTTCCTGGGTAATAGACATTTTATCAGGAGTTTTTTCATCCATGACTTCTATAATCTCTAATTTACAGTATTTGCTCAATCTCTTACTGTATTCATCAACTGCCATTTTCAGATACTTTTCTTTTAGTTTTCCAACAGTAATTATAGTAATTTTCATCCCATCATCCATTCGTAAATTTTATTTATATGCTTTATTAATAGATATCTTCCTATATTAAAAAAGGACTTATCAAAAGTCCTTTTTTTATTATCATTTTAATAGTTATTATTTATACCACCTTGAACATTGATTTATCTGCTTTCTCTGCAACTCTAAAAATATCTGCTCCAAGGTTCGCTAGCTTATGCTCTATATGTTCATAACCTCTATCGACAAATTCAACACTAGTTATTACTGTTTCACCTTTAGCTGCCAATGCCGCTAAGATAAGTCCTGCTCCTGCACGAAGGTCAGGTGCTGCAACTTCTGCTCCAGTTAACTGCTTAACTCCTTCAACAACAGCAGTATTACCTTCCACTTTTATATTAGCTCCCATTCTGTTCAATTCATCAGTATAGGAGAATCTGCTTTCAAAAATACTTTCTGTCATAATACTTGTTCCAGATGTCTTTGATAACAACGCAGTCATTTGTGGCTGCATATCAGTTGGGAATCCTGGATATGGCAATGTTTTGACATGTATATTCTTTAATGGTTCATTAGCTTTAACACGAATAGCTTCATCATATTCTTCAATGACTGCACCCATTTCAATAAGTTTAGCTGAGATAGCCTCCATATGTTTAGGTATTATATTTGTTACAGTAACATCTCCACCCGTGATAGCACCAGCAATCATATATGTTCCAGCTTCGATTTGATCTGGAATAATCATATATTCAGTTCCGTGAAGTTCTTCTACTCCAGCTATTTTAATCACATCAGTACCAGCACCTTTTATCTTTGCGCCCATACTATTTAAAAAGTTAGCTACATCAACGATATGTGGCTCTTTTGCTGCATTCTCAATAACAGTTGTTCCTTCTGCAAGAACAGCTGCAAGCATTATATTTATTGTAGCGCCAACGCTACTCATATCTAAGAATATGTTAGTACCTATTAAATTATCTGCTGTAGCTTCAATTATACCATGCTGAACTTCAACTTTTGCGCCTAAGGCTTCAAAACCTTTAATATGCTGATCAATCGGTCTACTACCAATATTACATCCACCTGGTAATGCTACTTCTGCTTCTCTATACTTGCCAAGTAGAGCTCCTAACAAATAATAAGATGCTCTTATCTTCTTAATATAATCATAATCAACTTTTAGATTGTGAATATTTCTAGTATCTACTTTAATTTTATGTTCATCTATATATTCGACCAGTACACCTAGTTGTTCCATTGACTGCAATAAAACTTTGATGTCTTTAACACACGGTACATTCTCAATTATACATACATCATTAGCTAAAATCGCAGCTGGTAATATTGCAAGAGCCGCATTCTTTGCACCACTAATAAAAACTTCACCGGTTAGTCTCGTATTGCCCTTTATCACTAGTTGTTCCACTTTTACACCTCTCTTAAGTAAACTTTCCCACTAATGGGCTGTAAAATGTTATTTTTCTTACTAAATAATATTATTTCAGACGTTTCATTCTCTGTCTAGTCTAATCTGCGTATTTTTTTGACCAAAATAAATTATAGCATACTTTACTAATTTTGTAAAAGTAGTAATTTGATACCTCTAGTTTTCATCTTCCTCTAGGTCAAATATACCTTTCGTGTAGAATGTATCTTTATTCGTATACGCATTAATATAATGGACTTCATTATTACCAAGCCTTATTCTATACCAAGGCTCTGCTTTCAGAATAGTATTTGTATCAGTAATATCTTCTTCTTCAACATAATAACCAATATCTATTCCGTTTATTTTTATAAGTTCATTATTATCCTTTTGTCTAATATTATGCATGAATTTATATAAAACTTCATCTATAGGATAGATTTTTTTACTTTCACCAACAAATCTAATTGGTTCATAACGATTCTTCACTCGTGCTTTTACTTTACCATTATCATAAAAAATAATGCCTGCAGTATTACTGAGGATTGTTTCACCTTTATATATATCGTTATATTCAACCTGATAATAATTATAATTGTCATCAGGTTCATTACTGGTTAACATCATATTACCTTCAGTAGTCAATTTTTTCATTAGAGTTTCACTATAATCTTCAATTGTAGATTTATCAAAATTCTCAACTATCTGGTTTTCAAAACTGTTAGAGTAGAAAATACTACCCTTCTTGGTTCCTTGATATATAATAAGATTTTCATTTTCTTTACTATATCGATGATCCAGATTTATATATGTAACAACTACATTTCCAAACAATTGTTTTCTGACCTTGTCTTCATCTAAATTCCTAAGTTTTACTTCTATCCTTTTTCTAGGTCGAAATTCTGGTAATAAACAATATATATACATATCATTTTTACCTAATACTTCTCTTAACTGTACCTCTTTTTCCGTAGTTAAAGTATAATCTTTCTTGCTCTTGTATTCATACATTCCATAGAGCAGAACATTCATAACTAGAAATAATATTATAAAAATATTAAGTATCCTACCAAAATTCATATTAACACCTACTTCTTACTAATAGTAAAATATACTTTTTATGACCTACTCTTGATTAACAGTTCTTGCCTCATTATTAAAAATTATATTATCTGTAATTACCGTCCAATTTAATTTCATATTTTCTTTCAAATAATTGATTTTATAACCAAGAAACATGTCATTTATTTTCTTTCCTTGTTCTTGCGGATACTTTTCTAACATTCCATTAATAACACTAATATAATCTACACTAAATTTTTCAGGTGGTTTAATGTAATCATCTAAGTCTAGATCTAGTATGATTCTCTTGTAATTAACAACTTGTCCATCCATCACAGTTAATTCCATGGGATATTCCATATTAAGATGTTCCATATAATCTTTTGGAATATCAACATTAATATCATTATACTTATAAGAAAAATAAAATATACTTTTATTACCTGAAACAATATAATTGCTTAATGAATATTCTTGTTTATTAATAATCTTATCTTTCTTATTAATAAATTTTTCTGCTATGTAATATGAATCAATTATATGCAGGTCTTTTCTATTCTGAATATCATTATTAATGTATTCAACTACACCTTTAGTATCATAATACACGAAAACACTCTCATCAGTATATGTAAATTTCTCTGCATCTTCATCATTAGCTAATTTCCATTTAATATTGTTTTGAAAAAAACCATTAACATAATCTTCTAATAAACCACTCTCCAACTTATCATCAACATAGAAAGGTTTTTTTAGATATACCTCATCTGTATATAGAGAACCTTTCTCTGGTAGTAACACATTATTAGTGAATAACTCAAGTCCCATATTTCTAGTGGACATAAAACTTGGAAGCACTTGATTATTCTCTATATCTCTCATTGATTCAAAAAGAGTATCATTAAATACTTGAATATCTTTTCTTTTTATCTTAAGTGCCTTAATATCATTATAATATTTATCATTTACAAAATATACAAACACATATTCATTCATCTCATCTGTTGGCACAATAATAATCTCATTAAAATTATTAATCTTACTTACAAAATCCAGATTTCTAATATTAAGATCTTTTACTAACAGATCAGACTCTATTAGAAATGGATATTTTAACAGCAGATTGCTTTTTTCCCATAAAATATTTGTAGGAATCTGTTCCTCTACCATTTCTCCGTCAGCTACTATTGCTTTCAAGAAGTTTACTGAATTACTGAATAAATCCTGAAATTTTTTATTGGTTTTTTTAATAAGGGAATATTCTTCTTCTGGTGAGTATAAAGCCATTATATCAGGCTTAATAAAATAATATCCATTGTCTTTTTTACTTTCTTCTGTAGGATTATGATAATTCATTATATCATAAAAAAGGTTAAGGTCCGATAAATCATCAAACCATAACCTTGTTGTCTGATATAAACTAAGCACTATTAATGCCATTAAGATTACTGTTTTTAACATATTATTTTTCATGGAAATCACACCATTACTTTTTATATAATCCTTAATCCTTTTAATTACTAGTTAAATCACTAAAATTCTTAAATAGATCAAATGAATCATCATCAACAGATTCTTCTTCTACTTTTTCATCAGAATCTTGTTCATCATCATTAATCTTAAATTCAATTTCTATATTTTCAAGTTTTTCTCTTGTTTCTTCTTCTTTTCTATTAAGAACATAAACTCTATATTCTGTATCATCATCTTTCATAACTGCAATACAGATGTAATTGATTCCTATAGTATTAAGTTCAATTGTTTCATCAAATATCTTAGAAAGACCTATTGTCTGGTATTTGGATTGATATGTGATATTAAGTTCACCATCTTCTGTCCAACTATCATAAACCATGATACCAACAGTTATACCTTCTTCACCATTTCCTGATATCTTCTTAGTAGAAGAAAATGTCGGTGCAACATTAATGAAATTACTACTTGATTTTAGAGAACTTCCATCACTATCCTTCACATCAAACCCTTTATTTAATTGGAGATATGAAAAGGAATTAATTTCTTTCTTAGCTGCATCTGATTCTTCTTTGTTAGAATCCATGATATCTTTATTAAGGTCTATATATAAATCAGTCATAGGATGACTTTGAGTATTAGCTTCACCATCATTATAAATAAATTCATCTTCATCTAATTGAAATTCTTCAAAGAAACTTAATTTTGGGGTTTCTTGACTAATGTCTCCATTAAAATCTGGGGCTGCACATGCAATTATTGGCATACATAAAATTAAAAATGCACTTATTATGATTATTCTAATTGTTTTTTTACACATATGCTTACCTCTTTCATCAAATATTTCTTCTTATATTAATTATATCTCTAATCAACCTATATTATTAAAGATAATTGGTCATTTCACTAATTAATACTAGATAATATAAATCTAACAAGAACATCGAACTATATTCTATATATTATCTAATACAATTATACTAGATAAATATTACAATTTTATTACAATGAGTTAACTATTACATAACAATATTCCAAAAGGCTTCTATCCCTCATACGGAAAGTACAGATAAAAGCAAGTTCCTACTCCAACTTCACTAGTAACATTAATATGTCCTCCATGATAATCCATGATTTCTTTTGCTATAGCTAGTCCCAGTCCAGTTCCTCCCATAGCTCTTGAACGTGCTTTATCAACACGATAGAACCTATCAAATATTCTCGTTAAATCTTCACTAGGGATACCCATTCCTGTATCTTCTATCATTGCAACTATATAATCACTTTCTTCAAATACATTAATTGTTATAGAATCTCCTTCATTACTATATTTCACTGCATTAGATATTATATTCTTAATAACTTGTTCAATTCTATTGGCATCACCAGTAATCTTATAATCACATTGATTAGAATTATAGATCATTGTTTGTTGTTTTTTCTTAGCATGTATCTGGAACTTATTGATACTTCCTTCTACTATATGTGATAAGTTAATAGACTGCATCCTGAATTTTGTCTGCTTATTATCTAGTCTTGAAAGTTCTAACAAGTCTTGTACTAAAGCCGTCATTCTATCACTTTCATGATTAATGACATTAAGAAATTCTACTGTTATCTCTTTATCATCCACTGCTCCATTAATCAATGTTTCCGCATAGCTTTTAATAGTTGTAAGAGGAGTTCTTAATTCGTGAGAAACATTAGCTACGAATTCTTTTTGCATCTCTTCCAACTTTTTATGTTTTGTTATATCTTGGATAACACATATACTTCCCATAATATTCTCATTCTGGTCCAAATAAGGCGCAAAACACAGGTTGACATACTTTTCCTTTATTCGTATGATATGCTGCCTTATTCCCCCCTTTATACGCGTCAAAAGTCTATCATAAGTAGTATCTAGATAATCTCCAAATATATCAATGAAAGTATTCTTGTTAGTTAGTCCTATTAGATTTCTAGTTGCAGGATTACCGTGTATCAATAAACCATTAGTATCAAATACTAAAATTCCATCAGTCATATGAGCAAAAACTGTTTCTAATTTATTTTTTTCACTTGATATTTCAGTTATATTATGATTAAGCTCTTTTGCCATAATATTAAAATTCTTAGTTAGTTCTCCTATTTCATCATTAGAAAGAACTTCAATGGGATTATCAAGATCCCCCTCTGACATGTCCCTAGCCTTATCAGATAAAGCGATAATGGGTTTTGTCAAAAAATTAGAAAACATGAATCCGAATGCAATTGAGAGAATTATTGCAAAGAGAATGGCCAATAGAATTATTTTGATAGTACTGTATAAATTTGTTTTAACCTGCCCTGATGGTGCTAACATATAGATAACAGCAACTACTTGTTCATCAACCTTTATTGGTCTTGCATAACCTACGTACTCTTTTTCTTCATCTTTATTCTTCTCATATACTTTATCAAATTCTTTCATGGTATTATCATTAATGGCTGCTATGACCATTGGGGTAAGATATGTCTCTTCAACTATTTTATCCGCAAATATTACTTTTCCATTAGTATCAAGTAAATATAATTTTCTTTCACTATCTCTATATTCTTTAATAGCATTTTCCCACTTGCTGATGGCTTCCTGCTTGGTACTGCTTTTACCTATAGCTTCCATACTTGTGGAAATAGACTTCTCGAGGCTACCCTCTATTTCTCTATATGCGTTACTACTAATTCGTGTAACAATCATAGTTCCACAAGCAATCATAACAATAAGCACCAAAAGTACATATATAGTAACCATTCTCCATTTTAAGCTTCTCATTCTCATCTCACCCAAATCCCTAGATTAACCTTTAAAGTAGTAACCAATTCCTCTTTTTGTTAAAATAAATTTTGGTTTGCTAGGTACATCTTCTATCTTTTCTCTCAGTCTTCTTATTGTTACATCAACAGTTCTAACGTCACCATAATATTCATATCCCCATACTTTTTCAAGGAGCTGTTCTCTAGTGAATATCTGATCTTTCCTAGTCGCTAAAAATTTGAGTAATTCATATTCTCTTACTGTTAAAGGTATAGCTTCATCATCTATTTTAACTTCATAACGATCAGTATTTATACTCATGTTATCAAAAGCCATAATATGTACATCTTTTGATTCTTTACTATCTAATACAGTTCTTCTTAGATTGGCTTTTACTCTAGCCATTAATTCTCTTACGCTAAATGGTTTAGTAACAAAATCATCCGCTCCAAGTTCAAGCCCTAGAACTTTGTCTACTTCTTCTGCTCTAGCTGTCAACATTATTATAGGTGTATCATATTTATTTCTTATCATCTTACATACTTGAAGTCCATCCACCTTCGGCATCATGATATCAAGTAACACTAAGTCTGGTTTTTCTTTTTCAAATATCTGTAATCCCTCTTCACCATTAGATGCAGTTATAACACTATAACCCTCTCTTTGAAGATTAAATTTCAGAATATCAACAATCGCTTTTTCGTCATCTACAACAAGTATTTTTGACATGTTAACTCTCCTCTCACATATTCCCTTCATAATTACAATATTAATTATCTATATAAGTTGAATATATATATATATTATTCTATCAAATAAAACTCTTCATGTAAATATAACCTATTAAACCATTTATAATAATTTTATCCAATTAATGTCATATATTTTTTCACATCAAAAAACTCACCACTAAGGTGAGTTTTATTATTATAATTATTTTATTAATCAAGATATTTCTTAGGATTAGCTGCTACATTATTGAATCTAATTTCAAAATGAACATGAGGTCCAGTACTATTACCAGTACTTCCAAGTTTCGCTATCTCTTGATATTGAGATACTTTTTGACCTTTTTTCACAACTACTTTGCTACAATGAGCATATCTTGTCAAAACACCATTTCCATGGTCAATATCAACTGCATAACCGTAAGTTGAACTCTTCCATCCTGCAAAAATGACAGTTCCACCATCAGATGCTCTAATAGATGTTCCTACTGGTAAACCTCCTAGGTCAAGACCATGGTGGAAACCTCCACGTCTATATCCAAATGGTGATGTAACTATACTTCCAACAACAGGATATATGAAATTACCTGTTGAACCTTTTGATGGGAATGGTTTAATACCAACTTCTATTACTTTGGCTTTTGGTTCTTTTACAACTGTTTCATCAACAACAATTCTTGACTGCTCATAGCCATTAACCTTAGTTACTACAGCTGTTACCTGCATTTGTCCTTCAACACCATACTCAATCACTGTATTAGTGCCGTTGTATTTATTCTTATTCTCAACCTTTTCGACTGTATATTGAATTGGTTTTGTATAAATTATTTTTTCTTCACAAGCAACTGATAGTTCAGGCTCTGGAACTGTAACTGTAATTTCTTGACCAATACTAATATATTTTTGATTCTCTAACCCTGGATTAAGTTTCATCAAAGCAGAGAGTTTCATATCATTCTTTTGGGCTATTTCTGATAAAGTATCTCCTTTAGCCACTGCATATACTTTTTCTTCTTCGTTTTCTTTTGTAATAAGTTCCGTTGCATCATTAACATTAGCTATATCATCTCTATCAACAAAACTTTTTATTATCTCAACGTTTTCTGCAAAAGAAACACCGACTGTCTCAACTGGAATTTCTGCATCCTTATTATCAGATTCATTTTCATCAGTTACATTTGATGTAGTCTTGAATACCCTATCAGCTGTCCCGATTTCGTTGTAATTCTCGTTCTTAACTATTACTGGCATTCTTACTGATGATGTATAAGGCACACGTACTAAATCAATATCGTAGCTTTCTGATTCACTGATATACATGCTCTGTGCTCTTTTCAATACTTCTTTAACATCATCTTCATCTTTTAATGCAACTTCAAAATCATCACCTATTTTAAGGACATATCCTTTTATCCTAAATGAATCTTTATCATTCGCTAAAGCACTTCTTAGATTATTAAGTAATGTATCTTCATCAGTAATCTGATTATCCTCAGCATATTCAAGATAATACTTAAGTTCTTTATCAACTTTCATATGTTCGCCGTTTTCATCTTTTATCTCAGCTTTAGCGACAGAATAAACTCTATCCGCAACAGATTTGTCAATTACAATTCCCATACTGTCACCATCATAAACTACATTATAAGAATTAGCTGTTGCTGTTGCTTTAGTTTCGATTTTACTAGAAATAAATACGTTTCCTATTGTGAAAAAGATAAATAGGGAACAAAATATCAATATTATTTCTTTTTTATATTTAAATAATATATTTTCTTTATATTTTGGCGCTCCATTCATAAATACTTCCTCCGAGTAATACTTTTTAAATCATCCTGTAATACTTCTGTAATAATTGTAATTTAATTTTACCAAAAAAATTGGTAAATGTAAAGCTTTTTATAAAAATTAGGTAAATATCTCATATATTGGTATAACTAAATCGCTCTAATTATTAATACTTATATTACATTTTTGTAATATTATCACCAAACCCTTTCCATTTTTTATCACTCATAACCTATATTTTTCCCATAAATACATGGTTTTAATACATTTCATTTCTAACCATATTAACCACCTCTTATATCTTTTGGAAGATTTTGCGAGTTGATATTTTAAATTTTGTCTTATACAATGATTATTGTAATGGTTAACATAATCAGTCTACATAATAACCAAACCTTGATTGCATGTATATTTTTTTTGCAATCACATATATAAGTTGGTACATATTTAATGACATGGCACTGTCATTTTTTACGCTCTAGCAACTTATAAAACCAAAGATAAAAAAATCCGAACTACTCTATCGGTACTATAGAGATAAGTTCAATAACTAAAATTCAATCTATTTAATAAGGAGGAAAAAAGTAATGAAAAAAGCAATGAGAAAAGTCATGGCGTTTGCACTTGCTGCATTCGTATTATTTTCAACTGTTCCTAGTTTTGCTGCGACATCAATATCTGATCAAGCTAAACTGGACAAACTCGAAGAACTAAACGTAATTAAAGGTGAGGGTCATGGTATAGACGGTACTAAAACTATGACTAGATATCGTTCAATCGTAATGTTACTTAGACTTTTAGGTCTTGAAGATGAAATGTTAGCATTCGATTACGAAGGTCAAGAAACTTTTGCTGATGCAGAAGGACAAAATGGTTACCAACAAAGATTAATGGCGTATGTAAAATCTAACCCTGAATTAGGTGTTGTTGGTTATCCAGATGGAACTTTCAGACCATACAGAGAAATTAACTCTCAAGAATATGCAAAAATCTTATTAAAAGCATTAAGCTATGTTGATCCTGATGATTATACTTGGGAAACAGTAGCTGCAAAAGCTCAAGAAATTGGTCTAGTAGACTCTGCAAGCGATATTAACTTAACTGATGAATTCGTAGTATTCAACCTTGCAGCACTTACTTATGATTCATTAACTCTAGTATCTAAAGGTGACAACATTACATTAGGTGAAAAACTTGATTACCCTATCGTAACTACTTTATTAGATATTAACTCAGTATCATCATTAAATTCAACAACTCAAGACATATCTCTTAACAAAGCTATGTCAATAGCTCCATCAACTAGCGTATTTACATTAGTTGACGAAGACAATAAATCTTTTGAAGTTACTAGTACTTCATTAAGAGCTAACGACACAATTGTAAGACTTACAACTGCTCCATTAAAAGAAAACACTCTTTACACTCTTACTTATAATGGTGTTAATTACAAATTCGTTGCGAAAGCTGCTGATACTGAAAAACCAGAATTACAATCAGCTGTTGCTTTAACAAACACTACTATTAAATTAAACTTTAACGAAGAAGTAGATGTTAACGCTCTTATTACATCTAATTATGAAATTAATGATTTAAATGTTTTAAATGCTGCTTACGATGTTGATGCAGATGAAAATCCAATCAAAACAGTTGTGATTTTAACTACATCTTCACAAACTCAAGGAACTATCTACAAAGTTGAAGTTTCTAACGTAACAGATTTATCAGGAAACATGATTAATAGTGATAATGACAGTTTCCAATTTGGTGGTTTAGCTAAAGACGAAACAAAACCAGAATTACAATCAGCTGTTGCTTTATCTAATACAAGTGTTAAAGTAACTTTTAACGAAGATATGGAAGAAGCTTCTGTTGAAAACATAGCTAACTATACAATAGAAGGAATCAATGTCTTAAAAGCTGAAAGACAAACTGCTAAAAACGAAGTTATATTAACAACTACAGCTCAAACTTCTGGAACTATCCACAAAGTTGTTGTTTCTTCAGTAAAAGATGTATCTGGTAATGTAATCAACTCAGATAATGATGAATTCTTATTCGCTGGTCTTGCACCAGATACAACTAGTCCAAGATTAACTTCTGCTGTAAGTTTAACTAATACATCTGTTAGATTAACTTTCAACGAAGATGTTAATGAAGTTACTGCTGAAAATATTGCTAATTATGAGATTGAAGATTTAGTAATAGTAGAAGCTGAAAGACAAACTGCTGAGAATGAAGTTGTTCTTACTACTTCTGAGCATAATCATGGAACTCTTTATAAAGTTCTTGTAAATAACGTAACAGACCTATCAGATAATGAAATTGATTCAGATCATGATGAATACTTATTTGTTGGTTTAGAAAAAGATACTACTGCTCCTAGAGTATCTGGTGCTATATCAATAGATAACAAAACTGTTAAAGTAACATTTAACGAACCAATGGATGAAATTACTGCAAAATTACCATACAATTACTACTTTGGTTCAGAACTTGGTTACCCAACAAAAGTTGTTAAAGATACTGTAGTAACTGATGGTACTGTATGGGTATTAACAACTGGTGCTCAATCTTCAGAGATATACACTGTTGATGTAACAGGTGTAAATGATCTTAGTGGAAATGTTGTTGACGAAGACCATGATACTGCTGATTTCGCAGGAATTGGTTCTGCTGACGGAACTGCTCCAAAATTAAGTTCTGCTGTTGCAACTAATAACAATACTGTTGTTGTTAAATTCAACGAAGAAATTGATGAAGATACAGTTCAACCTGGTGACTTTACTTTCACTGTAGAATCAGGTACTGAAGATTCAGATAACAAGATAGCTGATGCAGCTCACCCAACACAAGCATCTGTAGCTGATGATAACAAAACTGTAACTCTTCAATTTGCTACAGCTACCATGTCAGCGGGTGTTATCTACAAAGTAACTGCTGTTGATGTTAATGATTCAACTGGTAATGCAATCATTACTGGTACTAATGATTCAGCATTATTTGCTGGTACTACTGTAGATAACGATGCTCCAAGAGTAATATCTGCTGTATTATTCAATAACCAAACATTAAACATTGGTTTCAGTGAAGCTGTTACTATTAATGGCGAACTTGATGATGATGACTTTAGTATTGCCCCATCAGATAGTGATGTAGAGTTTACTGGTACTGTTAACGAAGTAGTAGTTAGCTCAGATAAGAAATCTGTAACAGTATACTACACTGGTGATACTTTTGAATCAGGTAAATTATATACTGTAACTGTTGCATCTGATAAAATTAAAGATTCTCTCGGTATTGATTCTCTAGATACAACTGATAACAAAAACGAAGCAGTATTTGGTGGAATCAATAGTGATGTAACTAGTCCTAAGATTTCTGGTGTAATTGCTGTAGATGAAAATACAATAGATATAATCTTTGACCAAGTTATAGAATCTACTTTATCATCATCTAATTTAGATGATATAATCATTAAATACAATAATGAAGTAGTATCTGCTACTGACGCTCGAGTTAGAGAAGAAGGAACCGAAGGAAACAAATTACGTGTATTCTTCTCAGGTACACCATTTGATAGTAGCAAAGTATATGATATAGAATTAGACGATAGCAAAATTGTAAATAAAAATGGTACTGTAATGAGTTCATCAGACAATAGTGCTAAATTTGCTACAGTAACTACTGAAAACAAAGACCCCGAATTAGCTAGTGCAGTTGCACTTTCTAAGACTCAAACAAAAGTTACATTTAGTGAAATAGTAGATGGTGTAACTGTTTTAACCGGACCTTTTGAATTTAGTCTTACTGAAGTAGCAGTAACTAACGTTGAAGTTGGTGAAGATGGTAAATCATTCATCTTAACTCATGAAGAAACTGAAACTGGACATATGATTACAGTTTCTGTATCAGCTGGTTCTATAACCGACGAAGCTGGTGTTGGAAATGTAAATACTTCTGAAACAGTTAAGTTTGTTGCTAAATAAGTAACCGAAATTAATTAAAAGGGTTATCTCACTAATAGATGTAAATCTAGGGTGGGATACCCTTTTTTTGTTGCACTAAAATATAAAATGCAAGTTATTTTTGCACTATAGATTATACTAATAAAAATGAATATAAATAGTAATATTACAAAATTTAGTTTAATTTGTAGTATTTTATCATAAATTGTTTAAATATAATAGCAAATATATCAAAATAAAATAAAAAATAAAAAAAAGCAAAAAATAATTGATTTTTTTGTATTAAAGTGTATAATAAATTGTAAAATGAATAATATTGTTTTAAATTGTTATTAACGCTGCAGCTTAATATAAAAATTAATATTCACATATGGTTATTTAATATAACTCTATACAATACTTCAAATAAAATTTAAGGAGAGAATTTAACAAATGATTAAAACAAAATTTAAAAATAAAATAAGTTTGTGTTTAGCAATGCTATTAGTAGTTATTTCTTGTAATTTTAATGTATATGCTGCCGGAGAACAAATCACTGGTGAAGAAAAGGAGAGTAACAATACTTGGGATACTGCTAATGTAATTACTTTAGGAACTCCTATTGAAGGTACTGTTAGTAATAGCAGTGATGTTGACTATTTTTCTTATACTCCAGATGAGACTAAAAAAATAACTTATATCTTTATAGATAATAATAACACCACTTATAATTTATACATAATAGATAAATCAGATAATAACAAGGTAGTGGATTGCGCTAATACTAGTGGTGTTTACCAGAAAGAATTTAAATTTGAATATAATCATGAATATATTATGAAAGTCAGCTCTAACAGCGGAAGTAACTTACCATATCAATTAGCAGTCTACGGAGATAGAATCAAAGAGTCAGTATTTATAAATGATCAAGAAGTTGAATTTAATGGTGAATTAGAATGCGCTAATATTCTTAATAACCCAACTGCAGTAGTTATGGGTAAATTCACTAACTCAGAAGATCATGATTATTTCCGTTTTACACCTAACAAAAGCGGTAATACAAAGCTAGCATTCCATCCTTATAATAGTGGTAATTATTTTATCTTCTTATATGATGCTATTGGAAAAAATTATGTATATCAAGGTAATATAAGTTGTGATGGACAATCATCACATATTATTGAATATAATGCAATGAATAACGGATTATATTATGTTGCTATAGTTAGTACAGATAATAGCACTCACAATAGAAGCTACTATATAAGAAATTTCTAATTATACTATAATAGAATTAAATTGAAAATAAGTAATATAAAAGGACAAATCTCCCTAAAGAGAAATGTCCTTTTGTTAATGTTAAGTATTATTTTTATTTTTCTTAACCTTGATACCTGCTCCTATAAATGCACTACCAAATAAATAGAATAGTTGAGCTGGTATTCCACCTGTTTTTGGAAGTTTATCAGCTGTTCCTAGAGGAAATTCTCCATCAAGTATATCTATTATCTCTTCGCCATCAACAAATTCTTCGGTATCATTATCTGTATCAGTACCTGTTATATTACCTTCTGGAACGGGTTCCTCTGGTATTTCTATCAATGGTTCTTCTGTTGGAACTGGTTCTTCTGGATCTATAGGTTGTGGTTCTAGTGTAGGTTCTTCTGGATCTGTAGGTTGTGGTTTTACTGGATCTGGTTTAATTGGGTCAGGATTATCAGGCTCTTCTGGCTCTTCTGGTCCGGGATATACAACTAAATAGAAATTTGCAAATAATTTTAAGTTCTCTTCAGCTGCAAATTCAAGGTCATATGAATTTGTAGATTCACCGCTTAATTTTGTATAACCAGTAGCTTCACTGAATGTATACCAACCATCAAAAACATAATTACCAAATCGTTCAGCCCTTATTGTAACACTATCCCCATATAAATATTTAAACGTCTCACTATTTTGATGAATTCTCCCTGAATTCTCTTTACCTGCCATCACTTTAGCTTCTATAGTATATTCTTTTCTTATGAATTCAATAACAATCCTTTTATTACTATTCATATTAATCTCAACCAAATATTCTCCATTATCTACAGTAATAGTATACTCCATCTTAGAATCTTCTTCATCATTGACTATATAAGCAACAGGGTAGTAACCTTTATTAGGAACTATTTTAAATGTTGTAACATAGTCTTCTATAAACTCACCATTATATCTACCACTAACTGATGAATCATTAGATAATTCTGATGCATTAAGGCGACCATTATTTTCTACATCTACAGTTAACATATAAGATACTATATCTTCAAATAAAGGTAAAGGTTTCCTATTTTGATTCATACAAACTAATCTAGGGTTAGGATAATTAGTTAATATATTCCATTTCTTAAACTCATCAAGTGTATTATGAGGTACACCTTTCACTGCTACTACTGTACCATAATCATATTTGATATCGTTTCCTGCTAAACATTTTTCAAAAGTAATTTGTGAATTACTTACCAAGTTATTAACATACTCCTGCCATTTATTGGCTAATTCCTCAGTAATCTTATTATTCTTATTTTTTTTCATAAAAGATACTGTACTATTAATCTCATCTGTTAATAATTCTTGTGGAATTACCGCAACTTGAACCTCTCCTAAAAGATTGTTGATACTGGAATTAGGTTCAATATTAAATTGTTTGATATTAAATTCAGCTAGGTAGGTTTCATTGCTAGTAACTGAAACTCTAATTTCTTTATTGCTTGAAACAAATTCTTTAATTTCACCAACAACTCTATACCACTTAACTAAGTACATATCATCTGTTCCATCTTTTTCTGGTACAGCTCTCAATGTAACATTAGTATGAATATCACTAGTTAATTGAGCCAATAAGTCATCATTTGAAACAACACCTGCATTACCACCCTCTGTGTGATTAACTGTGGTAGTGAATTGTTTCAAACTATATGATGCTGATACTGTGACATCAGCATTAAAGTTATTAATCGTTAATACGTTTCCATTAATACTATAATTATCTTCATTTAATCCATTAACTGTCCATACTAGATTATCATAATCACTACTAATTGGATTTGCAGTAAATGTGATTGGTACATTATCAGCTAGATATAAATCAGAACCATAATTATCTTCTATAATCTGTGGAACTTTTTTCTGCCCAGCCATACCAACAACAGCATTATTCTTAACAACAGTAATCTTATGATATTCTGGTATATCTATTTCTACTTCTAGACTTGAACTATCTGTTAAGCCTGCTGCCCAAGTATATTTATGCATATCAATTAAGTCAAATTTGTAATTTAAATCATTTAGATCAGTAAGTTCATCCCATGTAGGAATTGTTAGTGTATGAACGCCGGATAATCCTAGATCTGAAGGTATATCAATATGTCCTATATCATCTGACTTTTCTCCATTAACATAAACCCATAAATCATATAATTTAGCTTCTTCATTATCTCCATCAATACATGTCATTCTAGTATTAATATCAATACTTTCACCTGGTCTTGCTGTGATAGTATGGCTATGTGAGTAATCAACTTCATCTGTACTGGGATTATCAAGTTCAATAGTACCAGTTCTTACATCATCCATTAATTCTCCTTCTTCACCATAAGCAGTACCATCTAGTGAATAGAATTTATAGCCATAAATATCATCTTTTGAATTAAAATATATTTCAATAGTTACATTCTCTGCTATTCCTGTTCCAAAATGATTTTTTGCTGTCCCTTCTATTCTATCAAATTCATATCCTCGATATGAGTAAGCTGATAGATTAAACCTATCATCTATTATTGAAGTTATAATCTTAGCAAAATCATAATTTCCATCTGTACTATTTACTAAGTTATTATCAAGATATACTTTTATAGTAGCTGCTTTAGTTACTAATTCAGTTTCAGCTTCTTCACTAGTCATAAATGAATTACTTGCAGTTACTTTATAGATATATTTAGTACCTGGAATTAAACTATTATCAATTACATAATATCTATTAGTTACATCATCAAATTCAATAGCCAAACTATGATTTAATAGAACTCCATTCTCATCATATACTTTTATATCATAATCATTTGCATTAGCTAATTTCTCCCAATATACTTTTCCTGACTTCATGGTTACATCTGTTGTATTAAGTACAGGAGCATCTAACCATACATTAGAAACACTTACTTTGATATTTTGTGTAGCTGAATCTAATATTGTTTGAGGATCATCATTATATTGATCTACTAAATCAAACTTAAAGTCTTTTGAATAAGTTCTACTACTACTATCAAATACATAATTATTATCTAACTCAGTTTTAGTACTTGGTATAGTTATTATATCTTGTACTGTGTTAGGAAAATTATTCTCAGCAAATAATGGAGTGATATTATTATGGCTATACACCTTGACTTCGTTTAGACTATTCCCGCCATTATCACCTTTAATTACATTGTATGAAAATTCTAGGTCAACATTGTCACCAACTTCATACACACCCTTATCTGGAGATATATTCAATTCAGCTTCTAATGGATTATCCTTTGGATCATGTCCATGACCTGCTATTCCTGCAAAACTTCCATCTGCTGGATAGTAATCTTTATCATATACCTGTGCTTTATCATCGAAAACTACATTTATAAACTCATTTTGGTCGATAATAATATCCATATTTTTAAATTCAGGCTGTGATTCATATCCTTTATAGGAGTAAGCTTTTAATTTAACCGAAGTACCTTGTTCATATATTGCACTATATCCATTATTTACTTTTGTACCATCTATATACACTTCTCCTTGGGAATCATCATAATTTAGATTAAGCGCATATATGGTTTCTACTATTGGAGTAGCTTCATATCTTATATTATTCTCAACAGTATAATCAACAGCTGTATTAAATAATGTTGGTCTTCTTCCAATAAGTATATCATTTATACTATAGATTGATTCCGAACCATTACTAGTATCTGTTATTTTCCAACCTACAATCCTATGACTATCGTCACTAGCTGTAGCTGTTAATTTATATCTATACTTTCGTTCTTTTTCAACCCTAACATCAGCACCATTTACTTGATTAACCGCTAATGCAGCAGATTTTTTTATTATCCATTTTATGATATACTCATTTTCATTTAGCATTATACCAGATATCATATCCATATCTCTGCTATCGCTTTCTAGTTCATCTAAATCCTCTGATTCATCTAGTTTATCCCTTGACTCACTTGGATTTTCTCCTGGGTCTGCTGGGTTTTCAGCTGGTTCTTCTGGATTCTCCACTGGCTCTTCTGGATTCTCCACTGGCTCTTCTGAGTTAATAACTTCTTTTGCACAAGGAATAATAGGTAAAGCTAAAGATTTAGCTTCATCAACTGAATTTTTTGATATGAGAGAAAGTATGATTAGTATTGTTGATATTATTATCAAAGGTGATGATTATGAATTATTAGAGGTTAGTCAGAAATTTGAAGATCATAAAGATGAAAT
>NZ_BTPT01000003.1:0-57921 GCF_054408565.1 Vallitalea sediminicola | reverse complement strand
TGTCATATTAAGAAATATTATAGAAAGATTAGTTATCATAAATAGTGTAAAAAGAAATTATCTCACCAGTTTTTTTATTAAGATAAATAATTGTAACTATTCCTGGATTTCTAACATCTTCTATTAATAGAGAATACATGTAATTGTTAACGGTATCAATTATTTCAGGTTCTTCTATTTGATTGATATCATTTTTCTGGATAAAATCTAATGCTATCTTATTTAAAACTTCTTCGGATAGATTTTCCTTATCACTTGGTTCAGACATTTGTGAATGATGAGTATAATCACTTATATTACCATCCATTGCATTAATCAAAAAAGAAAATCTCTCATCTACTTCCGGTAACTCAAATTTTATAGAATATAATCCCAATTCTAGATTTATCAGATTTTCCTCACTGATATTCTTGTAATCTTTTAATATATCCTTATCTTCGTACATACATTCTATCTTTAATTCATTCAGATAAAGTTTTCTATCTAAGTTATTTTCTAAGAATTCCAAAGCATATACAAGTGCTTCATCTTTAGTCATTTTATCACTTTTTTCCTCTGTATCCAACTGAAGGCTAGATAGATCATATTCTTCTTCATATAGAGTATCTTTTTTAATTTTAGTACTAATTGTACAAGAACTAAGGAGTAAATTTACTATCAATAATATTATAAGGAGTATTAATTTTTTATGCATCCTGATTACCTCCTTGATCATTAGAGAAAATCAACACTATAGAAGTTCCTTTATTCAACTCACTCGTTACATCTATTTTGATATTATGAAATTCTGCAATCTTAGAACATAATGCAAGTCCTAATCCAGCTCCATTTTCCGAACGGGTTCTTGATTTATCAATCATGTAGAAGGGTTCAAAAATCTTATCAATATTTTCTTGGTCCATTCCAATACCATAATCTGTTATGGTAACCTGTTGATTAATACTATCAATTGATATTATTATTTTTGAATCTTCATAAGAAGCTCGTATTGCATTCTCTATAAGATTAATAAATAATACTTGCATCAAATCATGCTCCATATAACAATCAAAATCATCACCTGTCAATTTTATATTAATGGATTTTTCTAAGAATTTGGGTCTAAGAATCCCAATGGATTGACTGCAAATATCTTTTATTGCATATTTCCTAAATTCAAATGAATCTTTCTTTATCAATAATAGATCCATAAGTTTAAAAGATAACTGTTGCAACCTCTTCCCTTCGTTATGTATATATTCTAATCCTTCATAAAATACCTTCTCATCATATTTTGAACGCTGTAAAAAATCTGCGTAGCCTATTATTGATGTAAGCGGAGTCCTAAGTTCATGTGCTAAATTTTCAATAAAACGCTGTTTTTCATTATTCTGTTCTTGCAGTTTATCAATTTTATTGGATATCTCATCTGCCATATGATTAAAATTATCAGCCAATATACCTATCTCATCCCCAGAACGGACTGATACTCTTTCAGAATATTTGCCTTTTGTAATCTTTATTGTAGCTTGAGTCAACTTGGAAAGAGGCTTAGTCAAGAAATTACTAATAATAAACATCAAAAACATGAAGACAACTAAAAAACATAAATATAATTTTAATGTAAAATCGTATTGTTCAATACGTTCATCATAAATATTAGTCAAATCATAGATACATGAAAAATAATAGTTGTCATCACTGAATTTTAGGATACTAGAAATAAAGATATAACTTCTATCTCCAATATCCTTAATTATATATTGACGGGTATTAGGTTTTAGATTATTTAGATCTTCTCTAGAGATATTATCAATGAAATTTGTATTACTGAAAATAACTTCTTGTTTATCATTATAGAGTTCCAGATAAAAATTATCAGAATTATAATTACTAGCATATACATTAAATGAGGATACTAGGGTTTGAGTACTGGACAGAGTATCTCTAGAATATCTTTGTAGTTTTTCATAAGCTGGTATATCCATATTTATACCATTATATATGTTTTGATGCTCATTCAAACTATTGGTTACTTGATGTGTAAGTGTATTATTATGAAATGTTTCAATGATAATAAATACAGTAATCCAAAATATTAAGGAAAATAAGATTATCGAGAATAAATACATTTTAAACCAAATCTTCAAATGTTATTCCTCCAAGCGATACCCGATTTTGTAAACAGTCTTGATATTTTCCTGTAGGTCTAGTTTTCGGCGAAGTGCTCCAATATGCATATCTACAGTTCTTGTTCCACCCAAATAATCAAAATCCCAAACTAATTCTATTAGTTTTTCTCGGGAAAGTGCAATATTTTTGTTTTTGACTAGTATACATATCAATTCATATTCTTTTAGTGTCAAATCAATTATTTCATTATTTTTACGTACAATATGTTCAGATATATTTATTTCAATATCCTTGAATCTTAAGATATTATTTACTTTATTGAAACGTCTTAGAATAGTTTCTATTCTTGCTAATAATTCTATTGCTTCAAAAGGTTTAACTATATAATCTTCAGCCCCTAATTTTAGTCCCTCTACTCTATTAATAACATCTGATTTAGCAGTTAAAAATATCACTGGAATATCTAAATGTTCAATCTTTTGCATTAATGTAAAACCATCTATCTTAGGCAACATCACATCTAATAAAATCAAATCATAGGTATTTTCAAGTATAAGGGCAAGAGCTGTTTCTCCATCATAGGCTTGCTCAGTATAATACCCTGCTGATTGTAAATTAAGTTTAATTAGATTGGATATTGCTACTTCATCCTCAACAATTAGTATGTTCCTTTTCAAGATATAACCTCCCTGTAAATATGTGTCTTATTTTATATCACAAATAAATGAAGGTCAATAGAAAAGCTGTTAATTTACAACTTCTTTACAAGTAAACAAAACTTATTATATATCATGGGTTTATATTAATAACATAGAATTGTAGATATCACATATAAAGATGATTTGATGGATATTGTAGAAAAATAGACCTTTTCATAATCATCCAATAAAAATTCTAATTCTCTCATTAATTTTCTGTTTCAACAAATTTTTATTATTTTCACCAATAACAACTGAATCCTTATATAATTTTTTCACCTTTTCCCTTGAAATGCCTAGCTTCTTACTTAACACTCTATCCACTCTCAAATCAAGTGGATATTTACATATAATATCAAGAATGATTTTATTTTCCTCCATAAAATCATTTTTGATTAGATTTATATCTTCACCAATAATTTCATATTCAACATTTTTAAAATCAAGCTTGACCTTATTTTTATTATGGATAGCAATATCAAATGCATATTCTTTTGCTAGCTCCATATCGTTATTTAGAAATAAGTCATATTGCTGTGAATCTATCTCTGCGGGAGTAATTCTTTCATATATCCCCATATTCCAAGTAGATTTGCACTTTTCACATTGATATATAAGCCATATATCCAACTTATTCTTATTAGCATTCACTCGAAATTTCCCACTACTTCTATAAGTAGCATTGTTTCCACATTTAGGACAATTTCTTATTACATCTGGGATTGTTAAAGCAACTATTTCCCACTTTATATTTTTTAGATAGCTCATTTTGCTCCTCCTATTTATTTATCTCTAGGATTACGCAAAGGCTATTCCATAATATTTAGTTTATCATGCATAGCCTTTGCTAAGCACAAATAATAAGCTTTCTCATAAAAAATCCCTCCTTTAATAATAAATCACTTGGATATTATACTAATGTTTATATAAAACTACTACCTTATTTTCTTTTCAGAAATAAAAATAAGCCTGAATCATGTACTGAAACAGACTTATGTATCTTCTAATAATTATTCTTTTTTATACTTAAAATAATTCTTTGAATACTTTTTTGCGATAAATAAAATTCATCTGCAAGTTTTTTTACTGAATAACCATTTTTATATTTTTCATATATATTTATATTTCTAACAGCCAAATCCTTTTTAGTTGTTGTATTTTCTCCCCAAGATTTTCTATTATTTTCTTTCTTAGGTATATAAATATATTCACCATCAATATAATCTTGAATTATTTCTATCAAATCCTTTGGTAATAACTTTGTTGCCTTGATATAGCTCATTTTGCTCCTCCTAATAAAATTGTTTTTTAGGATTAAACAAAGGCTATTATTTACAAATCAGATTAAAAATGCAACAGCCTCTGCTATGCATTAATAACATATCTTCTCATATATAAACCTCCTACTAAAAAATTAAATTATTTCTCTCAATTAAATATTAACCAATTATTGAAAAATTTGCAAGATATTATTTATCAATTATCTCTTTTTTATACCAGTATCTCTTACAATCCATTATTGTTCTACAACTTCATTTTTACTGGCTTGTAATCCAAAACAAATTAGCATGATTATACATACTATCAATATCACAATAGGAATAGTAAATGACGATGTTCTATCATAAATAAAACCTATAAGTAATGGACCTGTTGCTGCTAGTAAGTATCCTGCTGATTGTGACATACCTGAGAGTTCTGCTGCTTTTCTTGCATTTGGAGCACGAAGTGAAATGAAAGTAATAGACAGACTTATACTTCCTCCCATTCCTAGACCAACAAATATTAGAGAAATTATTATTGATATTGTCGAATTAGACACTAATAACAAACTCATACCCACTAGATATATCAATGACGATATAGTTGTAATCATTTTTTGATCCTTAAATCTATCAGCAACAATAGGCATTAGAAGTGTTGCAGGTAATCCTACCATCTGAAATAACAGTGCCATCATACCTGAAAATTCTGGGCTCATTCCTTTTGATGTAATAATAGATGGTAACCATGCAACAAGACAATAAAATAATAAAGATTGGGTTCCCATAAATAATGTAACCCACCAAGCAAGAGGTGATTTCCATATTGATTTACCTTTTGTATCTTTTATCGTCTTCTGGTTATTCATAGAATCCTTTGAATTCTTAAGCTGTGGTAACCAGATAAAAACAGTAATCAAAGTTAAAATAGACCATATTGCTAAAGCATTTCTCCAGCCAAAATCTAAACCAATAGCTAATGGAACACTTAGCCCCGACCCCACTGCTGCAAAAATACACATACTTGTGGTATAAATACTTGTTATTATACCCACGTTCTTTGAAAATCTAAGTTTTATAATACTTGGTATCAAAACATTCCCTACTGCGATTCCAATACCTATAAGAGTAGTTCCTGCAAATAATCCAAAGGTATTAGTATAAGAACGAATAAGTTCACCTGCAATAATGAAAAACAATCCGCCGAGCATTGTTAGTCCATATCCGAACTTCGAACTTATTTTTGATACAAATGGTGAAACTACTGCAAAAGCAATAAGAGGGAGTGTGGTTATAAACCCTGCCATACCACTTGTTAGATTAAACTCAACCTTAATTAAATCAATAATAGAACCAACTGCTGTGATAGGTGCTCGTAAATTAAATGATATAAATATAATTGACAATATAATTAATATTTTTGCTGTTTTCTTCATGTATACCCTGCTTTCTACGTTATTAGATGTCTAAAATTCTGATTATAGTATTTTCTGCTTTTTCAACATTTTTTTCATTTATTGCATTAAAAAGTTCTGTGTGCAATTGATCAACCTTATCTCCTTCCATATTATTGGATTCGACTTTTTGCTGTATTGAATTACTAATAAATTTTGAAACATACTTGTACAGATCAAAAAAAATATCATTATGAGATGCTTTAGCTATTGCTATATGAAAAGCTAAATCCACGTCGGTATTTTCTTTGGCAGTTAATTTCACTTCATTTCTTTTTATTAAAGCTTCTTTGATATGTAGGATATCAGATTCTGTACGTCTTAGGCTTGCAAGTCTTACAATATCTTTTTCCAGACAAAGTCTAACTTCATACACTTCATTCATACCTGAATCACTTAATCTTTTTAATATATTAGCTTCAAAACGTCCTGATGCCAATATATAAGTACCGTCACCTTGACGGGCTTCTAATACACCTGCATGAATAAGAGACTGTACCGCTTCTCTTATGGTATTTCTACTCACTCCAAACTCCTTAGCCAATTCTGGCTCCGATGGAATTTTACTGCCTAATTCTAAACTACCATTCTTAATATTTTTTTCAATTTCATTAGCAATTTGTTTTGGTAATGACAATCTAACTGGTTTTTTTATATCCATATGTAAACCTCCAATCATTGGACAACTTATTATATAACTTTTAGACTTACCAGTCAACTAAAAATAAAGGGTATAGCAGACGATATATTTTTAATATCGCATACCATACCCTTTAACACTTTGTTAATCAACTCTGATTTCAAATACTATTTAATCTTAATATATATTTCCTTTATTTTTTCTTTTAGATATTTATTATCTCTATTATCACCGTTTTTCTTGGTTTCCATATAATTAGTAACTTCTACCACTAAATCAGCCACTTCGTAGTCTTTAATCATATTTTTGATATAGTCTTTGGAATTGGCTTTCAAGCTTATGTCATAATGATGTTTAATCATATCATTAAGCAGATTATATAGATCATTTTCTTTGTCAGTACTTTTCAATCTCTTGTATATATTATTTAGCTCTTTATCCTGTTTCTTAGTATAAGCTCTTATAATAAGCAATACCAAAACTAACACTATTAAAACAATAAGTACTATCAAAGCTATTAATAAATGACTCTTGCTGAATTTTAGGGTAACATAATCTTTATCATCTGCATTATAACTAACTTGAGTTATCTTAACTTTCTCAGTAGCAACATTTTTATTACTATCTATTTTATTACCTTGATTAGGTTGTTGGTTTTCAGGCATTTCACCATTTACTGTAATTGTTGTACCAGGAATTTCAGTTCTTTTGTAAGTCTCTGATACCGTATCAAAATAAGATAAATATATGGGCTCTATTTCAATATCCCCATTCTTTTCTGGAACCAATATTATCTCAAACTCTTTTTTAGCTTTATATTGATTGTTTTCAATGCTTTCTTCCATACCTTTTACCGTTTCATAAACTGAAAATCCAGGTAATTCATCTTTTATTATCTTATCTAGAATCTCCAAATTACAGTTTCCAGAAGCTGTAACATTGAGTGTCAATGAATCTCCATATTCTAATTGATTCTTATTATAATTAGCTTCTATCTTCAAGTCCCCAACCAGTCCAGAAAAATCATCAGGTTTATTATCCTCTGGTAAAGGTTTAATAGTTAACTCCTTTTCAGTTGTTCCTAAATATACTGGCTTAGATGAATTAAAAAAGTCTTCTGTAGCTATATTAGCTTGAAATTTATATGAAGGTATCGTTACCTTACCTGTTTTTATTGGTGATAAATACATTTTCTTTGCCTCGTATTTAACATATTTATTACCATCAACAATAACAAAATTTCCTTTAAGGTCATCATCAGAAACTTCATTTACAATGAAATCATCAAACCCTATTTGATCAACAAAACCATATTTTACAATGTTATAACGGGAATAAAGTTCATATGTCAAACCAATTTTCTGCCCAAAATAAATTTCATCATCGGATATTAATGTCTTTAAAAATAGATTTTTGATCTCCTCTTTATTGACATCATCATTTTTTTCCCTGACATTGACTTCTAATGTGTTTGTTTTACGTGTATCTCCCTTATAATTGATACTACCTTGAAGGGTGAATTTCCCTGCCTTTTTTGGCATCAATATATAATTAACATCAATCTGACTAGTTGCATCTCCATTAATAATTCTGGTAGATGTAGATTGATTTGTTGATAATACATCAAAATTGTCTAAACCATCTATAACTAGATCTTTACATCCATTAGCATTTATTATAGAAAAAACTAGATTAGTGCTAACTCCCTCTTCAAGATTAAGGCTATCAATATCAAGACGAAACTCTGCATCTTTCTTAGCCAAAACGCTTCCTTCTACAAATAATATAAGTGTGGTTATTAAACATAATATGAAGGAAATTCTAACTTTCATTCTTTTACCAGTCATATTTCTCCTCCTTACTATTGTTTTTTACTTGTTGATTATTTTTCAAACTAGTTTCTTCTTGTTTTTCCAACATCTGAAGCACCTGCATAATATCTTTATCCTTTTGACTAGCTTCTGAAGAATCTTCCATATTCATACTACTACCATCTTCTTTATCATCATTGGAATTTTCATCATTCTGCTCTTGGATATTTTTTTTATCTTCATCACCATTGCCTTCTTGGCTTTGGTCTTGTTTATTCTCTTGTTCCCCTTCTTTATTGTCGCTACCAGATTCACCATTCTGGTTGTCTTGATTATCCTCTTGATCTTGCTTATTGTCTTGATCTTGTTTATTTCCTTGATTATCTTTTTGCTGGCTTTTACTGTCTTGATTATTTTCATTCTTATCTTGTTGTTCTTCTTTATTATCTTGCTGATTTTCATTGTTTTCTTGATTTTCATTATTCTTATTTAATTCATCTATTTTATTTTTAACAAACTCATAATTATATTTCAACTCTACATTTTGAGGAAAATCAACTATTCCATCTTTATAAGTTTCCAAAGCTTCATTATAATACTGCATCTTTTGGTTCATATCATTACTACTATCAGCAAGCTTATAGCTACAATTACCTAGATTCAAATATTTGTCTACTAGATTAGAAGCTTTATCATAATTATTGATCGCCTGCTCATAATTGTTTAATTTATATGATGCTTGTCCAGAATTATAGTTGAGTACAATATTATCTGGATTTTTATCTAATGCCTTTTGATATACCTCTAGAGATTTATCGTAGTCTTCTGAAGCATATAATTTATTACCACTAACAATAGATTTTTTTACACCATTTTCAAAATCAATTACTCCTGTTAAAAAAAGCACCGACATAATTAATATTAATAATCCAGATACAAAAGAAATCTTTTTCACTGATTCTTCCTCCTTTCTGGAATAAAATACGCTAGTATAAATAATAATATTCCTGCACCTAAAAAGTATTGATATAACAATCTATATCTCTTCAACTTCTTAGTTTTCATTATATCTCTTTTTAGATAACGAATATCATTAACAAGCGAATTGGTTTCTTCACCTGTTAAAGATGATTGATAATATGAGCCATTGCCAGTATCAGCTAGGCGCTCCAATATATCCGAATTCAATTTTGACATTACAGGCTGCCCGTTCTGATCTTTTTTATAATCTACAACATTATTATTGATAGGATCATAAACAGGTATCAACCCACCTTTTTCTGTACCTATTCCGATAGTAAAAACTTTCAAGCTATCATATTTAATTTTTTTCAATACTTCTAAGCTGTTAGAGTCATGTTCTTCTCCGTCACTTAAAACTATTACAACTTTATCTGAACTGGAAGTCTGATCAAAAGATTTATCGGCTAGACTGATTGCAGTACCAACATTACTGCCCCCTCCTCCTATCATATCAGTATCAACTACCTTAAGAAACATCTTAGCCAAGTCATAATCATCGGTCAAAGGCATCTGAATAAAAGCTGATGATGAAAAAGGAATAAAGCCTATCCTATCTCCTTCAAGATTATCTATAATATCCTCAACTATCTTTCTAGCTCTGCTAATCCTATTAGGCTTGATATCTTCTGCTAACATGCTCTTAGAAGTATCAATCAGCACATAGATATCAAGTCCTTTACTGTTCACTTCAGTAAAACCTTTTAGAATCTCTGGTCCTAACAGGGAAAAAACTATTAGAGAAATTGCTACAATCATCATAACAATCTTGATATGTATGAATCTCATTTTAGTGTCAAACTTCAATAGATTCATTATCTTTTTCTTTTTATAATATCCTAGTATAAAAACGGTCAAACATGCTATAAGAATTATGATATATATTATATTAAAAGGATATCTAAATTCTAAACCATTCAATAAAATAACCCTCTTTCTAAATCTTAGTTACTGCATACATTATGGAATTTGAATATAAAAATAACGGTCAAGGAATATCCCTATCAATAACAATATAAGTGCAATCTTGATTAGATTAAAAGCAAGTTCTTTGTACTGTACAAAATCGTCCCTATCAAATTTCGTCTTCTCTAGTTCATTTATATCTGAAAATATCTGAGACATAGTTTCTGGATCTTTTGCTCTATAGTACTTCCCACCTGTTTTATCTGCAATTTCTTTTAATAATTCTTCGTCAATTCCACCCTCACCTCGCTGATAATGAGTCTGTCCAAAGAAATCTACTGCATATATAGTTTCGTCTGTCCCTACACCAATAGTATATATTTTAATACCTAATTCTTTTGCCAAATCAGTTGCCGTACTAGGGTTAATTGCTCCTGCGTTATTCTCACCATCAGTAACTAGTATCATCACCTTTGATAGTGAATCACTCTTCTTCAGTCTGTTAAGTCCAACAGAAATAGCCATTCCAATAGCTGTACCATCATCATTAACAGATTCTGTGGTTATTTCTTCTAATGATTGCTTAACAATGTTATGGTCAAGTGTCAGTGGTATTCTTGTATATGCAGTTCCAGCAAAAATTACTAGAGCTAATCTATCTGACGGTCTATCTTCTACAAAATCCTCTATGGTTTCCTTAGCTACCTCAAGACGATTAGGCTTAAAATCCACAGACTCCATTGAACCAGATACATCTAATACCATTGCAATATCTATCCCTTTTTCCTGTATGGTATTTGGCTGGTCAGTCATCTGAGGTCTTGAAAGTGCTATAACCAATAGTACCAAGCTTAAACATATTATGTATTTGCCAATTTTATGTTTATAAGTTTTTTTAAGCCCAGAACTTCTTAGAAGTTTAACACTAGAAAATTTTAATGTACTTTTATTTTTCATGATTATAAAAATATATATTATGAAAGGTATAAACAATAGGAAATACCAATTTGCTAATCGTATCATACTTCTACCTCTTTTGCTTGTTCAATTTTTTCAACTAGTTCTATCAATTTTTCTAATAATTCTTGTTTTTGTTCTATTGTAACGACAACTCCTGTAAATTTGTAGTAATCACTCATTTGAAGCCACGATCTAATATCAGGTATAAAAGGTTCTAAAACAGTTATGGAAGAAATCTCAGCTATTATTTCATTACAGGTCTTTCCTCTTATAGAACATGAGTACTTGGACTGTAGATAGTTCTTTAGTTCCAATGTCATCAGCACAAAACATTTACGGTCTTCTAATGAAATAGCATCTACCTCATTTTTAAACCGCCTAAATGCACTAACTGATATGCTCTTCCTTCTTTTTAATAATTTCCATAAGCTAATACTACCTGTTATCAAAAAAATAATTATCAATACATAAAATACATAGCTATATTTAAATGAGAATCCATAATTCTGGGTATTTGAATCTCCTTCATATATTCCATCTTTATCAATCTCATCCTTAGTTGATTTAACTTCTATTTCAATTTCCTTATTATCTAAGTGTATTGTTTGTTTACCAGTTTCAAAGGTACGCAAAGTAACTAAGTAACCTTTATCAATTTCTTTAATGACAACAATTTCAAAATCCTTGAACTTCTCTCTTATATCATCTTCATTATATAAGTCAGTTTCAACCTCAATATTAATTAGATCACCAACATATATATTTCTTTCTTCAGCTAATATAGTCATAGATGAAATAAGTAATAATAAAGATATTAAACTAAGTACTAATGTAATTTTCCTTTTAATCATCTATTACCCCTTCTTCTGAAAAATTGTTTTAACGGTTTATAATAATCTTCGTCAGTGTAGATGTTGATAATATTTTTTTTATACATTTTAAAGTTATTTTCTAACCTATATTCTTTCTTTAGATTATCTAGTGCCATTATTTCCCCTGTTTCCAAATCTTCAAAAGTAAAAATAGCTCCTGCTGGAATCAATTCTTCTGTTTTATCAATAACACGGACCATCACTAAATCATGACGTCCTGAAGTAATTTTCAGATCTTTATTGTACCCTTCGTCAAGAAAATCAGATATAACAAAAACCACACTTCTTTTTTTCTCGATTCTGTTAAAATATTGTAGTGCTCTCCCAAGATTGGTTCCCTTATTCTTAGGTTTGAAATCAAGAATATTTTCAATTATTGACAAAACATGCTTCCTTCCATTTTTTGAAGGAACGAATTTCTCCACTTCATCAGTAAATAAAATCATACCGACTCTATCATTATTTTTACTTGCTGATAAAGCTAATGTTGCACCAATACTCGCTATCAACTCTTTTTTATTACCGAAATCACTGGATTTTGACATATCAATTATTAGAAACATGTTCAATTCTCGCTCTTCACTAAATTGTTTTACATAAGCTTTATTATGACGGGCTGTAACATTCCAATCAATATTTCTCACATCATCTCCATGATAGTACTGTCTGATGTCGTCAAATTCCATTCCTTTACCTTTGAAGCCAGAACGATATTCACCTGAAAATATTTCTTCTACTATTTTATTGGACTTTATTTCAATTTGTCTTATCTTCTTAATCATTTCTTTAGATACCATTGTTTAACTCCTTATCTATGGTAAGTTAACTTTTTCCAAAATCCCAGCTATTATATCTTCAGAAGTAATATCATCAGCTTCAGCTTCATATGAAAGTAATATCCTATGTCTCAGAACATCATACGCCATAGATTTTATATCATCAGGTACTACATAGTCACGTCCTTCCAAGAATGCTCGTCCTTTTGCTGATTTAATAAGGTTGATACTAGCACGTGGAGATGCACCGCATGCTATATAATTAGATTTTTCTCTAGTTTTCAAAACAATATCAAGTACATAATTCTTCACATTATCATCTATATAAATACCGTTTATTTGTTCTCTTATATGCAATATGTCCCTACATGATAAAATCTTGCTAAGATTAGGTTCATAATAATTATCCATAGTAAAACGGTCGATAATTTCGCTTTCTTCTTTTCTATCAGGATATTTAACTTTCAACTTCATCATAAATCTATCCTGTTGTGCTTCTGGTAGTGGATAAGTACCTTGTTCTTCAAGTGGGTTCTGTGTAGCTATTACTAAAAAAGGTCTTTGAAGCTGGTAAGTCGTATCCCCTATGGTTACTTGTTTTTCCTGCATTGCTTCTAGTAAAGCAGATTGTACCTTAGCAGGAGCACGGTTAATCTCATCGGCGAGTATTAGATTACTGAAAATAGGTCCTTTCTTAATAATGAATTCCCCATTTTTTTGATTATATATTTCTGTACCAAGAATGTCAGCTGGTAATAAGTCAGGAGTAAATTGTATCCTTTTGTGATTAACACCACTCACTTCGGCTATCGTACTTGCTGTTAGGGACTTGGCTAAGCCTGGAACTCCTTCTAATAAGATATGTCCTCCTGTCATAAGTCCAATGAGTATTCTATCAACCATATAGTCTTGACCAACAATCACCTTATTTATTTCATCTCTTAGTGAATTTATTATCTGCTTAGTATCAGATAAACTTGTTATTTCCATTTCTTAATCCTCCTTAGTAATACGAATATGATATTTAATACAATACCAATAACTACTATTTTATATTTAAATTTTGAATTATATATGAATAAATTGTTAATTATAGCAAAATATTTGATTTTTTTGTTTTGCTGCCAATGATCCTTATAATGTCAGTGCTCTGTGTGAGCAATATCAGCATAAAAAAAACTGCTAAGATAGCCAGCTTAAAATTAATCGTTTAACAATTTAACTATGTACTTATAACAACTAATAAGATATTAAGTAAATTACCTTTTTCTTCTTGGTTCAGTAGTCATTTCTTCACTATATGATTGTAGATGATTGTCAATACTCCATATTCTTATATGACCAATTGCAGGCACTGATTCTTTATATTTGTTATAAGCAGCGATTATAGATAAATCACCTAAACCAGTCTTAGCCATTGCCATCTCAGGAAATTCCTCTGCAAAATACAATAAATCCTCTCTATTAATTTCTTCCTCGTAATACTCCCATGGTGCATTACCTTCAGCCATATCTTTAAGCATTCCTGCCATATTCGTACCCTTATCTCTTCTAATTCTTCCATCACTTATATGTGCAATATGATTACCAGTTTCAATTATAGTAGCTAAAGGTAAAATCAATGTATCAATTCCACTTTCTTTTAAACTTTCAAACTCCTCTAATACTATTTCTCTACAAGCATTCATATTAGGAATATCTAAGATATTAACTAGTACAGAGGTATCTATAAAATGTACATTCATAATATCTAATCCTCCATCCAAGTATAATGTTTTTTCCTTGTATTTTTATTGTTAGTTATTGCTTTATTGACTTCATCTTTTTCTAATAGCTCTCCTAATCTACCTTTTGCCATTAATGAAGGATATTTTTCAATATCTATTAAAGGAACAAATTCACTATTTCCAGAAGAAATATTTCTATAACATACAATAACGCCCTTTAGATTTTCCTTATCTACGGCATTTAACAAAGCTGTATTATGAGTAGTAATTAAAGTATCTATATTCCTTTCTTGAGAAACATTAGATATTATGTCTATAAGTTTTGATGCTCTACTTGGATGAATTCCATTATTAACTTCTTCAATAATAATCATAGATCTCTCGTCACCTTGTAATAGAGCAGCTACGATTGACAAAGCTCTCAACGTTCCATAACTCAATTTTTCTGATTCGATTTCAAATTTTTTGTTACCTACTTTTTCAATGACTTTGAACATTACATCACCAATTGACGTTCTATCAAAAGAAATATCTTCAAATTCATTTTCAGGTAGAGCTTTAATAATATCTATTATTTTTTCTTTCTTGTCTTTATCTTTACATAAATAATTCAAAACAGATGGCAAATTTGACCCATCCGGCTTCATATCTACATCATTTACTCTTGAATATACTTCCATATTAGCTGGTTCTGGGTCAAAAAATAGTATATTTCTTAATCTATTAATTACATGATTAATTTCAGAAATAATTTTCTTTTCTACTTCTCCATTTAAAGGTATTTTAGTTGATAACTGACTAAGTACAGAAGTTGTACCCATACATACTATTACAGAATCAGAATCATCGTTCCCATTGTCATACTCTGCTTTAATAGTACCTGAATAATTATTTATTCTTTTTGTTGTAAATATATTTTCCTTCTCATTACCAGAATTATAAGATATCCTGTCTAAACTTTCTTCTTTCACATAAATTTTGTTATCAATTTTAATTTTTATTCTATACTCTAGGTCAGTATCCTTATCATAACCAATAATACAACCTAAAACAAAATAATTAGTATCAAGTCTTGGACAAGCATCACTTCCGCCCCTAATCCAACCCTTAAAATTTTTTGTACCATCTAGAACATCAGATATATCTCTACCAGTAACGATTTCTGATAATATTTTAATTCCTTCTATTGCATTGGTTTTTCCACTTGCATTAGCACCCACCATGATTGTTAACTGTTCAATATCTAAGGTTGTCTTTTTAAAGCTTTTAAAATTCTCAAAAATAAAACTCCTAATCAAATAGATCACCTTCTTATAGAGATTCTTTCTCTTTTATTGATAACTAAAACTTCTATCCATTTTCTAACATAATTTTATTATATATTAACTAGTCCAAAATTGCTATAATATATTTTTATGGTTACAAATCCATTCTTACACCAAACTTCTTTAACCAATCTTTTCTAGATTCATAGTCAGGTAGAACGGAAGCAACCAGTTCCCAAAATTCATTTGAGTGATTAGGATATATCATATGACACATTTCATGAACAACAATATAATCCAATACATTAGATGGAGCCATTACACATCGCCAATTAAATAATAATTCATTCTTAGAAGTACAACTTGCCCATCTCTTCTTCTGTTCTTTAATCTTAATATTAATAGGCTTCACCTTAAATAAGTGCTTATAATATTCCACTCTTTCAGTAACTTTATCAAATGTCTTATTTCTATACCAATTTTCCATCAGCTTCTCAAGTACAACTTCATCTTTAGTATTAGAAGTAATATATAATTTACCTTGGTATAACTTAACTTGATTATTTTTCGCATTTTCATCTAGTAATACTTGCAAAGAATAGTTTCTGCCTAAGTACATGAAACTTTCACCAGACACATATTCTTTATTAATCTTTCTATACTCTATATCTCTAAACTCAAATAATCTCTGTACTATCCAAGATGCCTTGCTATACACTTTTTCTTTAATGACTTCTTCATTTGTATCTATAGGAGCAACCACCTTCACAATATCTGGTGCTTCTACACTTATTTCTAGACTCTTTCTATCTCTATACTCAACACTAAACTCAATAACCTTTGTTCCATATTCAATTTCTAGTCTCATATTTTCCCTCTAATCTATTACCGAAAAATGTTTTTTAGCTAATTGTAACAATGGTTGTATTAGTCTATTTCTTGCCTCTATATTAATTTGTCTAAAATATGCTGTAGTAAGCTTTAAGTAAATCGCTCTTTTGATATCATCTGTTTTTGTTGGATTAGTAGCCCAATCTATCATGTACTTATTTTTAACTATCTCAGCAACATCTTTTGCTATATTTTTTGATAAAATAACTACATCATTGGATACATACTCCGCTGTTGTTTCCTTACCTAAACTAATGCCTGTTTCATCTTCTATGTCATCATTTAACTGCTTTTTCACTGTTTCAAAAAATGCATACTCTTCTTTGGATAAACCAAGTAACTCAGCCTCTTTTGACTCTCCTGTTTCAATATCATTATCAATGAACTCTTTTAATTTTTGTTTTCTTTCTATCCAATTATTCACTGTTTCATCAAGAATATGTTGAAGCTTTTCTAATAATGATGTATAGTAAACTGGATTATCATCCATCTTTACATTAATAACATGTTTTATGGCATGCTCCATACTTGATGCAACTGCTTCATCTGATTTCTGTGAATTAATCTTAGTCTCAAAATTAGGGTCGAATAACGTTATAGGTTCTATCCACTGCCTAACACCTTTTGACTGTAGATGCTCTGATATCAATTCTCTTACTTTGTTGCCACAACCAGCAATATCTAATTTGTTTTCTGGCTGAAATTTTGCTTTTGCTGCTGCTCTTATATAGGATAACCATTTCAGATCATTAATATTTTCAGTAGGTACATGTGCAGGTAAAATCTGCTCCATAGAACTAGCAAACCTTTTATATGCAAGTTCAAATTCTGACCTTTTATCTTCTGGCTTAATTCTGTTAACCAAACCATCCAAATCACTTTTATCTATACCTTGAAACATATTCATAACTGCTTCCCTATAAGAAAGCATCTGTTTATAAATGGATTCTATGGATTCCATAGGCTCTCCAAGTTCTTCTTTATCAAATGTTTCTAATGCTTCCTCTAAGTAATTGGATATACCATAATAATCTACCACATACCCACATTTCTTCGATTCATCATAAGTTCTATTAACCCTTGCTATAGCTTGTAATAAGGTATGTTCTTTTAGCGGTCTATCTAGATACATTACCTGTTCTACTGGCGCATCAAAACCAGTTAAAAGCATATCTTTTACGATGATAAAACATAATTTATCTTCCTTAATAGGCTGTTTGAATCTTTTTATTAAATTTTCCTGCTCTGTCTTAGTTGTAAAATGTTCTTTTAGGTATTGCTCGTCATTAGGACTACAGGAAAATATTATCTTAACCTCAAGATCTTCTCCCATTATTTCTTTCATATGTTTAGTTAGCGCATTATAATATTTTACACATGCTACTCTAGAAACGCATACAATCTGGGCTTTAAAACCATTAGGATATATTTGTTCTTTAAAATGAATCAACATGTCCTTCGCTATATCATCAATTCTATTATCCGCTTCAATAATCGCTCTTTTATTAGCATATTTCTGCTTAATAGCTTCTTTTTCCTCTTCATTTCTACCATCAAAAGTTTCATTGAATAACTCTTCTAGGGTATCTGCCTTAATCTGTAAATCTGGTTTTCTACCTTCATATACAATTTTTACTGTTGCACCATCTGCTACAGCATCTTTAATTCCGTACTTATCAATATATGAACCAAAAGTTCTTTTGGTAGACTTATCTTTTTTATCTATTGGTGTACCAGTAAACCCTAGAAATGCTGCATTAGGTAGTGCATCTCTCATATTTTTAGCCATACCTTTATATTGACTACGGTGAGCTTCATCAGTAAGTATTATAACGTTTGTTTTAGTCGTTAGTACTGGAAACTGTTTATCATATTGTAAGTTACTTATCTGTTTATCATCTTTTAGGATTTCTTTTTCTTCTTTATCACTTTGAAACTTATGTATTGTAGTCATAATAATCTGTGGTCTAGCAAGTTCTAACAACTCTTTTAATTTAGCTACACTATCTGCTCTAACTGGTGTAGTAATGGTAGATAAAGTCCTTATAAAAGTTTGATATATCTGCTTATCCAAATCCACTCTATCAGTAACCACTACAATAGTAGAATCTTCTAATTCCTTAATCCTTCGTATTTTTCTTGCTAGAAAAACCATAGTCAGACTTTTGCCCGACCCTTGAGTATGCCATATAACTCCGCCTCTGCTAATAGAACTCTTACCACTTATAATCCTTGTCAAAGCCTTATTAACTGCTCTAAATTGCTGATATCTACATACTTTCTTGATTCCACCTTCAAATAGAAGGAAGTTTCTCATTATATCCAATAAGTTATTTTTTTCTAGAACACCTTGTAAAAAAGTGTTTTGTCCATTATCCTCTATCCCTTCTATGTTCTTATTCATAAAAGGGTATGGGTCTTTCCATTCTTGATAATATTGATAAGATGAACTTATAGTTCCTAGATATCCATGATATTTGTTAAGGATTCCAGTAATGAAGTTAGTGTAGAATAATCGCTCTGCTCCTTCAATCATATTACCTTTTCTTAAGTTCATATATCTGCGTAGTTGTTCAAAAGCTTCCTGTTTCCCCATGTTTTCATTGTTGTTTTTTTCTAAGAATGGAGATTTACATTCAATAACTACTACTGGTATACCGTTAATGAATATTATTAAGTCTGGGATAATATTTTCTTGGGGTCCATGAACTTTGAACTGTCTAGTCACTAGAAATTCATTGTTATCTATGTTGTCCCAATCTATAAACTTAACTGTATGATATTTTTTCTGACCGCTGCCATCTATATCTTGGTCTAGTGAGTAGGACAAGTTAACAATGGCATCATATATTTTTTCATTGATTTCATATAGGTTAATACCTAAGTTTTCTGGTCTGGTTAGGTATCTGATTGCTTTTGTTATGTTGCTGTTATTCATCCATGGGTTAGTTCGTTTTAGTGCTTTTTCTAATCTATTGGTTAAGATTACTTCATTCATGGAATCACGTTCACCGTATTCGGGTGTAAGTTGTTGTCCATGAATGAAGTTGTAGTTTAATTTATTTATTAAATATTCTTTTGCTGGTAGTTCTACTAAGGTTTCTTCGTTGCCTAGTATAGACATTTATTTCACCTCAAATCTATAATGAATAAAAATTATAATTGTTGTGTTTATTAAATAACTCGTTTTTTTCCTGTTAGTAGTTGTTGCATTAGTCCTTTTTTTAAGTATTGAAGTTTACCTTTCTTTGTCTCATATTGAAAAATTTTGCCATCTATTGAAGATAATATATCTACTATTTGTTTTTGTTCTGCTATATTTTTAGGATATGTAATATTTGTATTTACAAAATCTTTTAAGTTCAGATTATTTCTCCCATCACCTGTTGAAAAACTAAGTGCTTGTCTAATAAACTTTTCCGAATTAAAAAAACGACATAAATAATTTTCGTAAATTATATTCTTATTGACAGTAGTGTTTAGAGTTGCAAATCCATGACAACCATCTAATTCTTCATCTATTACGGCTGACGTACCAATATCTCCAGTATGGACAGTAACAATATCTCCTTTTTTCAACCTCTTTTCTTCATTTTGTTGTGAAAAACATTTATCCAAATAAATTAATTTTTCTTTATTAATTTTGCAATCTTTAATATCAGAATTTCTTATAAGAGGCACACCTCTTTCAACATAGTTTTTAGTCATTGTCTTTACTAATCCAATAGTAATGTTTGTACATATCTTACTTAACTTATTCACTTCCCACTCAACAGGTATCTCTCCCACTTCCGTCTTTTTAAATTCTGTATGTCCAATCCCTTTAGTAAGAAGTTTTTGCATTAATCCTTTTTTTAGTTCTTTTGTCTTTTCAATTAACGAATCTATTTCTTCAATATGTTGGTCTACTGTTGATAGGATGGAAGCTATTTTTTGTTGTTCTGGAGGAGGTGGAATAATAATTTTTATTCCCCCTACCTGTTTAAAATTCAACCCTTCTCTGCTTGAACCTCCATTATATGAATCAATTTGTTTTTTTCCCCTATCTGAATTAATAAAAAAACTTATATAATGTGAATCAGTATTTTTCAGTAATCTTATTATGCATACATGTTGATTAACATTACCTTTACCAACCCCCTTTGGTACAGTCGTACACCTACCAATTGAAGCACCAGTAATATTTAACAAAACATCATTTTCCTTGAATTCTGTTCTTTTCATTTTTTGATTTTGTACTTCATCTATATATACAACATCATCTAGTCTTAATCCTTCTGGGTATACATTTTGGCTTCTAATAAATGGTATTCCATTAGTTTTATAAACACTTTGTCCTCCACGTGGAGTTACTCCACTACCCACAAATTCAGTAATATCCTCTATTTTCTTCACTTCCCATTCAACAGGTATTTCTCCTAACTCAGTCTTTTTATATCCTTCTTTCACCATCTCACCAACTTTCTATTATATTGTCTCAAACCCTAATTCCACCAAATACTCATTCAACTTACTCTCCGTCTCCCTAGACTTCTCCTTAATATCCTTAATCTCTTTAATAACTGCCTCAATGTCCACCTCAGGCTCTGGCTCAGTAGTATCCACATATCTACTTATATTCAAATTATAATCATTCTCTTTTATATCCTCTAAACTAACCAAACTAGCAAACTTATCAACATCTTGATAATCGTCATATGCCTTTGTTATCTTTTCAATATCTTCTTTTCTTAACTTATTCTTATTCCCATCTTTCACAAATCCTTGACTTGCATCTATAAATAAAACCTTTCCTTTTCTCTCTACTGGTTTATTTTTATTAATAATTAACAACGCCGCAGGGATACCAGTACCATAAAACAAATTAGCGGGCAATCCAATTATAGTCTCAATCAAATCATCTTTTAATATACCTTTTCTAATTTTACCTTCTGCTCCGCCTCTGAATAATACACCATGAGGTACAACAGTTCCCATCTTACCTTTTGAGTTAAGACTAGCAATCATATGTGATACAAATGCTAAGTCTCCATAAGATTTTGGTGGTACACCATAGACAAATCTATGATATGGGTCAGCTTGTGCTTCTTCAATTCCCCAATTTTTTAGTGAAAATGGTGGATTGGCTAGAACTTTGTCAAATGTTTTTAATGTACCACCTTCAGAATGCATAGGCGTTCTAATAGTATCACCTTTTTTGATATCTGCTCCTCTGGCATCATGGAATAACATATTCATCTTGCATATAGCCCAAGTAGATAGATTTATCTCCTGTCCTGCAAGAGATACGTTCTTAGGGTTACCACCATGTTTTTCAATATAATATGTAGAGTTGATAAGCATACCACCACTACCTACTGTAGGATCGTATATTCTATCTCCCTCTTTTGGTTTAACTATGTTAACTAATAATTTTACAACTTCTTCTGGTGTGTAGAACTCTCCACCTTTTTTGCCACCTTCATCTGCAAATTGCTTGATAAGGTATTCATATGCATTACCTAATAAATCTTTATTTTCTAGATAATCATTTGAAAGATTTATTGTATCAAATAGTAATAATAGTTGTGAAAGCTTTTTGTCTGGAACTCGTTCTTTATCGTTATAATTGGCTGTTGTAAGAACACCAATCAATTCACTATTTTTAGGTTCATCTTCAATGGATTTGAATGCTTTGTCTAATTCTGGACCTATATTTAGATTAAGGTTTTTAAGATTGTCCCATCTTGACCTTACAGGAACAAAAAAAGCTTCATAAATGGATGGTTCTTCAAGTATTATATTTACTTCATTTTTATCCATTCCCTGAGCTAAAAACTCTTCTTTCTTAGATTTTCTTTCTACTTCAAATTGGTCATTCATTCTCTTAAGGAATAATAAACCAAATATGTAATCTTTATATTCAGCGGCATTCAATTCGCCTCTTAATATATCAGCAGCATTCCACAGTGTTGATTCTAATTTTTGCAAAGTTAACTTTTCCATTAGTGACACTCCTCTAGTTTATATATGTGTTTTTTACATTAATCGACTGTATTTAATTATAACATACCATATATATAACATAAAATTATTTTTGTCTTTTTATGCTTTTTTTGTTCAAAAAAAACGCTAGAATAATAAATCTAACGGTTTTTTCTTTGTAATATTATATAATTATATTCAGATTTATTTAGACTCTAATCCTTCAGCCCCCATTTTCACTTGAATTCTTATTCTACACGATCTGTTAACTTACCCATATAAACCTCTTTAACTTTAAACTCTATATCATTTAATCTTTCAATTTTTTGCAATAATTGTATTTCATTTTCAGTAATAATAGAAATTGCGGTGCCTTTTTCCCCTACTCTACCAGTCCGTCCAACTCTATGAATATACTCATTTAAGTTTTCAGGAATATCAAGATTAATTACATGTGTAATATCTTGAATATCAAGACCTCTAGCTACCAAATCCGAAGCTACAAGAATTTTAGATTTTCCGCTTTTAAAAGCATCAAGTGCTTTTTTTCTTTCTACCTTTGTTGCATTACCAAAGATTCCAACTGTATTTACCATGTGGTAATTAAGTTTTGATACTACTTCTTGGATTAAATTGTTTTTATTAATAAAAACAATAGCTTTAGTAGGTTTAGTAGCTTGAATTATTTTTCTAAGTGTGTTTGTTTTATCTCTTCGTTCAGTGACTACACAAAAATGTTCAATATCACTATTAACCTTTTCCTCAGTAAGTTTGATTAATGATGGCTCTTTCATAAGCTCTGTTGCTCTATCTATGGCAATTTTATCAATAGAAGCAGAGAAAACCAATATTTGTCTATCCCTTAATGTAGTTTTAATGACATCTTTTGTAGTTTGTAAATTACTATCTGATAGTAATTTATCAGCTTCATCTATAACTATAGTTTTTACTTGATGAGCTTTAATTTTCTTTTGTTTAATTAATTCAAGGACTCTACCCGGTGAACCAACAATTATATGTGGTTTTGCCTTCAAACTTTCAATCTGTCTTCTAATATTTACTTGACCCATTATAGTTGTTGATCTTACTGGAATATCTGAACTTTTTGCAAGACTTTTTATTACATTGTTTATTTGTACAACAAGTTCATGTGTAGGTGCTAATATTATAGTGTGTAAATCTTTAGAGCTTGTATCTATTCGTTCAAAAGATGGAATTAGATAAGATAGTGTTTTTCCACTACCAGTAACTGCTTCTGCAATAATATCCTTATTCTCAATTGCGAGAGATATAGTCTCGTTTTGAATTTTTGTAGGCATAGTAATCTTTTCCTTTTGTAGCCCTTTGATTAATTTTTCAGTTATATTAAATTCTCTAAAAGTTTTCATATTATATTTCTCCTCGATAGTTATTCTATCCACTGATTTTATCTATAAGTGATTGATTTGTCAAATTAAAAAAAGTACAAACCTACTTAAACTTTTATTATTTCCCCTTTAGCCCATATAGAAGGTGCATAACCTGTACATTTCTTGAACTGCTTTGAAAATGAATACTGGTTAGGATAACCTAGATAATTAGATATCTCTTTCACACTCATTTTTGTTTCCTCCAATAAAAATGTTGCATATCTTATTTTTGATTTGATTATATACTGATAAGGTGATATTTTATATTGTACAATAAAAAGCCTTGTAAATTGTTTCTTTGATAGATTAGCCAATTTAGCCAAATCATCAATGGTGAACATTCGACTGGGATTTTCATCTATACATATTTTAACATTTTCTATCCTACTATCTTTTATATAATCCTTATCACATTCATAATCATTAACCAATTCATAAAATATTTGCGTTATTATACTATTGCACATCTCATTAGTTAACTCATTATCACCATTAGCTATCTGATATAATTTCTCAAATAATTTCTGGTACTTAATTATATCATTAGCATGAAAGGCATATGAAAAAGGACTTGAGAAGTAATTTTCTCTTTGACATGAAGTTTTGTTATCATATAATCCGAATCTAATAGGCATAATAGAAGGTAAATTAGTTTTATCAGGTAATGCACTATGTGGAAAGTCATTACTAACAAACATAACCTTACCCCTCTTTAATTGTTCTTCCTTATTATCAAGATAATAATATCCATTACCACCTTTAATAAATATTATATGAAAATCTTTATTTCTCCTACTCTCTTCAATCTTCCACGTTAAAGGTACTCTATCAATATTATAAATCGTATGTATTCTAAAATGGTACTTATAAGGTACCTGGCTAAACATACTTTTAATATTTTCAATGGGGTTATTAGTGATTATATCCTTTTTTAACATATGACTCATCCCTTTTGATATCTATTATACATTTATAATCAACATTTTGAAATGAAATATATGCAATAACATTTGGAATTTATAAAAAAAAATAGATGATACAATATTTTACATATCCTATCATCTATCAAAACAATATTTCCTATATGATTATTTCCAAATCAATCTATACAAATAAACTTATCACAACTGCCCCGACGAATCCACAAACAGATATAATGGTTTCCATCATGGTCCATGATTTTAATGTTTGTGCTTCATTCATTCCAAAGTACTTACCAACTAACCAGAATCCACTATCATTTACATGAGATAATATTGTTGCTCCTGAAGCAATTGAAAGAACTATTAATGCCCTATCTGGAGCCCCAAGATTAAATACTGTAAGAACTGGTGCCATTATACCAGCCGCTGTTATCATGGAAACTGTTGCTGACCCTTGTGTAATTCTTACTACTACTGCTAATATGTACGCTAAAACGATAGGTGGAAGACTTGATTTTGCTATTGACTCAGCCATCATATTTCCTACACCACTATCTATAAGCATTTGTTTAAATACTCCACCAGCACCTGTAACTAAAATAATTAGACCCGCTGGCGCTAAAGCTTTACTACTTAGATTTAATAATTCATTTTTGGAGAACCCTCTTTTGACTCCCAAAAGATATAATGCTAAAAGAGTCGCTATTGTCAACGCTACGAATGGATGTCCTAAGAATTTTAATAATTCAACTAAGAACCCTTCGGTAATTACTTGTTTTTTAACTAATACATCTGTAAGGGTATTTAATAAAATCAGTACAAGTGGTACACCTATTATACTTACTATAAGTCCAAATGAAGGTAAATTATTATCATTGACTCTAGATTTATTATCAGCTTCATTAACAAATTCTGGTGGTGCAATATTAATTTTTTTCCCTATGTATTTACCAAATATTGGTCCAGCTATAATTGCTGTAGGTATTCCAATTATAAAACCAAATAGTATAACCCATCCTAGATCTGCTCCAACGATTTCTGCCACTGCTACTGGTCCTGGAGTTGGTGGTATAAAAGTATGTGTTACAGCTAGACCAGCTAATAATGGTATACCATAAAATAGAACTGATTTTTTAGTATCCTTTGCTAATGCATATACTATTGGTACAAGAATTATGAATCCAACATCAAAGAAAACTGGAATAGCTACAAAGAAACCTGTTATAACTAAAGCCCAATTCGCTTTTTCTTTACCAAACTTTTTAATCATTGTTTGTGCTAGAGCTTCAGCTCCTCCAGATGATTCTAATATCTGTCCGAAAATCGCTCCTAATCCAACAACCGTTGCAACAAATCCTAGCGTACTTCCCATACCGTTTTGTATACTTGATATAACATCACCCAAAGGCATGCCTGTAGCAATTCCAACAAACATACTAGTAATAAGAAGTGCTATAAAAGCCTGAATTTTAAATTTAAGTACCAAAACCAATAATAACACAATTGCTGCTATAGTAATTAAAATCAACATAGTTGTATTTGTCATCATTATGTCCTCCTATTGTTTTAATCTGTACTACCTTATAGATAATCTTGTAATTATTTATATTCCATATATCCACCCTTCATTGGTGATACAGCAAGTGCTGTATATGCTCCTAGGGCTCCTTTTGTATATTTTGGTGCTGGCTTTTGCCATTTTTCTTTTCTTATCTTTAAGATTTCTGTCATCTCTTCTTCAGATTTTTCTACTCCATTTACTCCTATTATACTTAAACTTCTATTTGGAATATCTATCTTGATTAAATCATCTTTTTCTACTAGTGCTATTGGTCCACCTTCTGAAGCTTCAGGTGAAACATGTCCTATAGCTGGCCCTCTTGTGGCTCCTGAATATCTACCATCAGTTATTAGAGCTATGGATTCAACTAATTCTTCATCTGATGCAATCGCTTCTGTTGTATAGAACATTTCTGGCATTCCAGTACCCTTTGGTCCTTCATATCTAATGAATACAGCTTCACCTGGTTTCACTTCTTTTGTTAGAACCGCCTTGATAGCTTCTTCTTCACTATCAAATGGTCTTGCTTTTAGAACAACCTGCATTAATTTCTTTGATATTGCAGAATGTTTTACTACTGCTCCTTCTGGTGCTAAGTTACCTTTTAATATAGCAATTGCACCTTGAGTTTGTATTGGATTTTCTTTATTTTTGATGATATCCTCAGGTTTAATGTCAAGTTCCTTCAAGTATTTATGACATTTCTCATAATATCCGTTTTGTTTCAATTCTTCTAAGTTTTCACCAAGAGTTTTACCTGTTACAGTCATAACATCTAGATGTAAGTATTCTTTAATTTGTTCCATTACTGCTGGTACTCCACCTGCATACCAGAAATATTCTCCGGGATAAAATCCACTTGGTCTTATATTTAATATATAAGGTACTTTTTTATGAATTTCGTCAAATAATTCTGGTGCAATTTCTATTCCAACTTCATGTGCTATAGCAGGAATATGAAGTAATGTATTAGTAGAACCAGCTATTGCTGCATGCATTATGATTGCATTTTCAAATGCTTTTCTAGTTAATATACTAGATGGTTTAATACCTGACTTGGCTAATTTCAATGCATGTTTTCCTGCTCTTACTGATACTTCTTTTATTTCTTCTCCTACTGCTGGAATTAATGATGTACCTGGTAATGCTAAGCCTAATGATTCCGCCATTATCTGCATTGTACACGCTGTTCCCATAAAAGAACATGCACCACAACTTGGACATGCATTATGCTTATAATAAGTATATTTCTCTTCTGAGATTTCATTTCTCTGATACATCGCACTATAAGTACCAATCTGTTCTAATGTAAGTGTATCTGGACCTGCTTTCATTACTCCACCTGGTAATATTACAGCTGGTACATCTAGTCTTGCAATAGCCATCAAATGTGCTGGTACCGACTTATCACAACTTGCAATAAATACACCTGCATCAAATGGTGTGGCTTCATATTGTATTTCTATCATATTAGCAATCATTTCTCTAGATGCTAATGAATAATTCATTCCATCGTGACCTTGTGCTTCTCCATCACACATATCTGTTACAAAATATTTTGCTGGACGTCCACCTTCTTCATAGACACCTTCACATACGCCTTTCACCAATTTATCTAGGTGTGCACTTCCTGGGTGACTGTGACCATAACTACTTTGTACAAAAATCTGTGGTTTTTCTAACTCTTCAACTTTCCATCCAGAACCAATTCTAAGAGAATCTAATTCTGGTGCAATGGATCTTAATTCTTGACTCTTTAACATTTTAGCTCCTCCAGTTGTATTACAACTTTAATTATGTTTTTATTGTATGATATAAATTTAAACTCAAACAATTGTACATGTTGCACAATTCGTATTACAAGTTCATTATAATACATGCATTTTTTTCTGTCAATCCCCTTTTTTGGTAAAATATGCATCAAATTGTAATACAAATCAACCAATCGCCGTTCTCGTAATTGTATTACAACTTGTGTTTTTCATCATTTAGTTATTTCATAGGAATATAAAGCACAGCTAGAATTAAAAATGATTCTACTAAAAAAACAGCATATAATATAATTTATCATATGCTGTCCACTCCTATAATAATCTTTAATATCTCTTTAATCAATTTTATTGTTTTTAATATCCTCTATAGTTCTTTCTATATGTCTTCTCATATAGATCATGGCTACTTCTTCATCTCTATCTTTTATGGCTTCAAGCATTTTTTTATGCTCTTTTATACCCCCACCAGGTCCTAATTCCTTATACAATTTTTTTTGGTGATATCGTAATATCTCTCCCAAGACTTCACTTACTTTTTTTAATATAGAATTATTGGCGCCTTCTACAATAAGCATATGAAACTTAAGGTCTTCATCTGTAAATCTATCTTCGTCATGCTCATATTCAACCATTCTATTATAGCATTCTTCCATATCTTTTATTTTATCATCAGTACATCTCTTGACACATAATCCCATACTTTGTGTTTCAAAAATGAGTCTGAATTCTAATATTTCCATATAGTTATCTCTATCAAGTGTAAGCATGGGTATAAGGGAATTGAAATATATTGAGGGCTGCAAATCGTTAACATATGTTCCTCCACCCTGCTTTTTGCTTAGTATATTTAAAGCAGCTAATTTCTCTATAGCTTCTCTTACTGATATCCTGCTAACATTTAATTCACTAGCTAGTTGTGTTTCTGACATTATTTTAGTACCAGAAACCCATTTTCCGCTAATAATATTTTCTTTTATAGTTTTAAAAACAATATCACTGGCTCTTTCTTTCATTACAATTTCCTCTCTTGTCCACTTGAAATACTCTAAGAAATTTTAGTTATGCTTAGAGCATATTCTTACTTTATATTATCTTCGATTAATTGTTATTAATATACATCTTATATTATATCATATTAAAATGTCTTTAATACAGTCCTTTTTTCTATGTTGATAATTATCTAATAGTATGTTCAGATAATATTTCTAAAACATCCTATTAACCAAGATGTCCTTTTTTTACATTCTAATCATCCCTTTTGATATTTATCTAACCCAAATAAATTGCTAAAATAAAACTAATTAGATCATATACACATATCATTTAGCTTTTACTAAAAACATATAAGGAGAGGATTATTATGAAACCGAACATATTATTTTTCTTAACTGATGACCAACGATTCGATACTATTTCTGCTTTGGGTAATAAGGAAATACATACCCCTAACATTGATAAATTAGTAAACGACGGAGTTACTTTTACTCAGGCTCATATACCTTGTGGAACTAGCGGAGCTGTATGTATGCCAAGTCGAGCTATGATACATACAGGAAGAACTCTTTTCCACCTAGAAAAAGAAGGTCAAAACATACCTGAAAATCATATTACATTAGGTGAACACCTACAAACCCAAGGATACCAAACATTTGGAACAGGTAAATGGCATAATGGAGTTAAGTCTTATGCACGAAGTTTTTCATGTGGTGATAACATTTTCTTTGGTGGAATGGACGACCATTGGAACGTTCCTCTTAATCATTTTGACCCAAAAGGCGTATATGGGAGCAGACTAAAAAGAACTTACAATTTCATGACTACAAATGAAACACGTATTTCCATAGGTGATCATGTTGAATCAGGTAAACATTCTAGTGAAATATTTTGCGATGCATCTATAGATTTCCTACGCAATTATAATAGTGATGACCCGTTTTTCTTATACATTGCTTTCATGGCACCTCATGACCCGAGGACTATGCCTGAAGAATATTTGAATATGTATGATGTAGAAAAAATATCACTACCAGGTAATTTCTTACAAGAACATCCTATTGATTATGGTATCAAGGGTATAAGAGATGAAATCTTGACACCTTATCCACGTACTGAAAAAGCCATTAAACAGCATATTGCAGAATATTATGGTATGATAAGTCATCTTGATAATGAAATGGGTAGAGTAATTACTGCTCTTGAAGAAACAGGTCAATATGATAACACAATCATAGTATTTACAGGAGATAATGGTCTTGCTCTAGGGCAACATGGATTAATGGGAAAACAAAACTGTTACGAACATAGCATACGGGTTCCTCTAATATTCTCAGGTCCATTAATACCTCAGAATGAAAGAAGAGATTCTTATGCTTATTTACTTGATATATATCCTACGTTATGTGATTTAACAGGTATTGATATACCTTATTCAGTAGAAGGTAAAAGTTTATTGAAATCTATATTAAATGAAAATCACAAAACAAGAGAAAATCTATATTTTGCATATACAGATACAATAAGAAGTGTGAAAGACGAGAGATACAAACTTATAGAATACGTCAGTGAAAACTCTAATGATACTCAACTCTTTGATTTAATAGATGACCCATTAGAAATGAATAATCTATATTATGACAAAAACTATAAAGACATAGTAACTAAACTTCGTAATGAACTATTTAAGTATAGAGATAATTGGAATGATGATTCAAGTCATGAATCTGTAGAATCATATTGGAAAAAATATGAACAGTTGAATAATTAAAGTACCAATTTTATTAGCATTATCGCTTATTATATACCAAAAAATAAAAAATAATTATAAAATCCAACAAAAAAATAGCACTCCGTAGTACTTCAATGTACTACAGGAGTGCTTTATACTCTTAACATACTATTTATCTAAAGTTATTTAACATAATAAGCAACCATAACGAATAGTTAATTTTATCTCTTAGGTCTGCTACGATTTCCGTCATGCAGATAGCCACTTAGAAGATACCATATTCCTATTCGCTTGACCCACTAGAAAATTTCTTTGGGAGCGACCCCTTATCTTTTAAGATAAGACTAGTATAAGGCTGGTTTGTGTTGAAAATTGTAAGCACTATTATATTATATTTTCTTCGAAATTGCAAGTTAAAATGTTAGTAAATAAGTATTAATTTGACAATTTCTTAATTTTAGCTACTTTAACTATTAAATCACGATGAACTTAAATATCAATTAATTTTAATATTTTTAGGATTTAAAAATTTTTTATAATTTCTTGTTATGTTTTTTTTGATAATATAACGATTTACTTTATGTATTCTAATACAGAAGAATATTGCTTTTTCCCATCCTCATAACCATGATTGTAAAATTCATTAAGCTTTTCCACGCTTTTTTCAAATCTTGAAACTGGAGGAAGAGTTGGTCGCATAACAAAAATATCTCCTTTTTTCTCAAGTTCATCAATATAATCCATTGTTTTGTTATATACTTTATATCTATTCTCCAAAGCAGATATCAATCCTGGATAAGCAGCATATTTACGTTTGCATAACCTTATCATAGTTTTTGAAGGTACTTTTTTACGATATCCTTTGTTCCTTGTTAAAATAACTACAATCTTTTCATTTCCCAGTTGCATTGCTCTATCTATAGGTACAGAATCAGCTATACCCCCATCAAAATACGGAATATCATTAATCCATACCATAGGTGCAATCATAGGCACACTACTTGATGCTCTACATATTGACATTAGCTCCTCTTTTTTCTGAGGTCTCATATATTCTGCTTTTCCATTTATGCAATTAGTAGCAACTATTTCACATGTAGCATCAGAATTTAAAAAAGAATCATAATCAAAGGGAAATACCTTGTTAGCAAAATCATCAAATAATAAATCCATATCTATCAATTTGCCTTTCTCCACAAGCTTCCTAATACCATAGTAGACATTTTCCTTTTTAGTAATAATCATACAATCCTTAGATCTTCCGATTTGTCCCGAAATATAATCCACACAATTACATGAACCTGCTGAAACTCCTAATATATTGGACATCTCTAATTCTTGTTCCATAAAATAATCCAAAATACCTGCTGTATACACGCCTCTAGTAGCGCCACCCTCTAACACTAATGTTGCTTGATACATTACTTAATCCACCGCCTTATTATTACATATATAATTATTTTCAAGTTATAAAACACGGCTATAATTATAATACAAAACATATATTTTTTCAATTATTCAACATATCCTAGGCAACATGCTATTACTTAACGCATATAATCTTCTCTTTCCACCTATGGATGTTCTTACACAAACTTTTCCTTTTGCATAATCGACTACTCTTCCAATTAATCTTGCATCTTTTCCATTATCCTCTTTGCTGATTATCTCTGTAATCTTATCTCCATAACCTTCTTCAACAATTAATATCATTCTGCCTTCACAAGTTAGATAATAAGGATCCAGCCCTAATATTTCTGTCACTCCTTTTACTTCATCAGATATAAGGATGTTATCTTCTTCTAATAAAATTCCTATGCCTTGTTCTTCTGATATCTCATTAAGACTAGTAGCCATCCCCCCTCTTGTTGGATCTTTCATAACTTTTATATGTGGTAAGAATTCTTTTATTCCTATCAGTATATTGTACAATGAATCACAATCACTTTTAATTTTCCCTTGAACATTAAGTTCATATCGCTCAACTGCTATAGCAGTTCCATGTTCACCAATACCCCCAGTAATGATTATCTCATCACCTACTCTAATTGAATCAGGATGATAATTATCATATATACTTCCTACGCCAGATGTATTAATGAAAATACCATCTATACTTCCTTTATCAACAACTTTGGTATCGCCAGTCACAATTAATGTATTGGACTTACTGCAAACCTCCTGCATTGAACAAACAATCTGTTCTAGTTCATCCATCAAAAACCCTTCCTCAATTATAAAGCCTGTACTTAGATATAACGGATTTGCTCCAGATACTGTTAAATCATTGATTGTTCCACAAGCTGCTAGAGTTCCGATATTTCCACCCTCAAAAAAAAGAGGGTTCACAACAAAACTATCTGTTGTGTAAGCCAATCTTCCTTTATCAACATCCAAAATAGCTGCATCTCTTCCTTTTAACAATATGGGATTCTGAAAATATCTATAAAAGACTTCTTTAATCAACTTATCAGTATGAATTCCTCCATCTCCATGATGAAGTTGAATAGTTTTACACAAATTATCCCTCTTTTCTATATCTATAATAAATACCACAAGTTCCTTCTGATGAAACCATGCAAGCTCCTACAGGATGCTGTGGTGTACATTGGTTCCCAAACAGCTTACAAGACACAGGAATCTTCTTGCCTAGGAGAATATCTCTACATATACACTTATCTTCTTTAATCTCAGGTAAATCATTAAAGTAAAAATTTTTTTCAGCATCAAAGTCTTCATATTCATTATTTATTATCATGGCAGAATTTGAAATCATTCCAATTCCTCTCCAATTCCCGTCTTTATGGTCAAAAACTTCTTCTAAGATTTTATTAGCTATATGATTTCCTTTTTCTTTCACACATCTTTTATATAAGTTTCTATTATGGCCATATACATTACCCTTGCACTGTTGCATTATTAAATATATTCCACTGATTATATCTAAAGGTTCGAATCCACTTACTACAGATTTTATATTATAATCATTAGTAATAAATGAAAAATATGTTGAACCCTTTATCGTAGCAACATGACCTGGACATATAATCCCATCTATGCAGTTAGACTTATCATTTAGAATCTCTATTAATATTGGTTTCATCAATTTCAGACTGGTTAGGAAAAAAAGGTTACTGATATTTTGTTCTCTTGCCATCATAATGATTTTCCCGATCAAAGGAGCTGTTGTTTCGAACCCTACAGCTAGAAAAACAACTTTCTTATTAGGAAATTCCTTAGCTAATTGAATACTATGGATAGGAGAATAAATAATCCTAATATCTTTTCCTGTTGATTTTTCCTCTGATAAACAAGAGATGGTTCCTGTTACCTTCATCAAATCCCCGAAAGTAGCAATTATTACATCTTCCTTTTGTGATAAAGATACAGCCATATCTATATATTTCTTATCAGTAACACATACAGGACAGCCTGGTCCTGAAACCAATTTTATATTAGGGGAAAGCATATCCCATATACCATATTTTGCAATACTCTGGGTATGTGTTCCACAGACTTCCATAATCACAATATCCTTATCTACAGAACCATTTATTTCTTGTACCATCTTAGCAATCAATAGTTTTTCATTCATAACTATCACATTCTTCTAGAAGACATCGCATTATTCTCTCTAATTCAACATAACCATCTTCGTCAATCTTTTCAATAGCAAAACCAGCATGTATCAAAATGTAATCGCCCGCGCTGGGAGATTCTATAAGTTCAATATTTACCCTTTGAACAACACCCAAATACATCGCCTCACCATAAGCTCCCTCTATGGATTTAATCTGTGCAGGAATCGCTAAACACATTTTGACTCTCCTCCTCTAACATCGCATTTCCTACTGCTATCTGCCCAAGTGACACACCCCCATCATTAATGGGTACTATTTCATTAAAATATGTATTAAAACCTGATCCCTTCAATTTTTTATATATTCCACTCAATAAATATGTGTTCTGGAAAACTCCTCCACTTAAAACAACATCCTTAATTCCTAATATTCTATGTAACTCTTCTACCATTTTTACTGTAAAATCAATAATTGTATTATGAAATTTACTGCTTATGATATCTCTACTTATTCCTTGTTCCAAATCATTAATAATCCCTATAACTATTTTTTCATAATCTATCAACCATTTATTGTTAAGACTTTCTATAACATAGTCATATAATTTGGTAACATCAGGAGCTATATTATTTTCTAGCATTATGGCGGCTTCTCCATCGTAGATATTGTGATTACATAGTCCAATAAGTGAAGAAATCCCATCAAAAAAACGTCCCATACTAGATGATTGAAAACAGTTAAAATTTGATTTTAGAGCTTGGGTGAGTAATTTTATTGCATCTTTCTTAACCCCTTTTATATATAATTCAGGTTCAACTCCTATACTACTTAGAAAACCCACTCCACTACGCCAAGGTTCTTTTACAGTAATATCTCCACCTTGTAATGTTACATATTTCAGATGTGCAACCCGTTTATAGTTTTTTCTATCACCTACGAAGAATTCTCCTCCCCATATAGCTCCATCATCACCAAGTCCTGTCCCATCATAGATTACTCCAATAACCTTTTTATTTATATCATGTTCTATCATACAACTTAACATATGTGCGTAATGATGCTGTACACCTTTTTGTATTCCTGACTGTTCATGGGCATATTTTGTTGAGTCATATGCTGGATGCAAATCATGAATCAACATCTTAGGAGTTGCTTTGTATATCTTCAAAAGATTTTCTATAGTTTGCTGAAATCTTTCATAAGTATCACAATCACCCAAATCACCTATATAATTACTCATTACAGCGTAACTATTTTTCAGAAGACACACCGTACTTTTTTGTTGTCCTCCTACTGCTAACATCTCATTTTTACTATTCATTTTCACATGATAAGGAGCGTATCCTCTTGCAAGTCTTATTACCATTAATTTGTCTTCTACCACTTTTACAACAGAATCATCTATAGGCATATGAATTTCTCTATTATGAGTTAGAAAATAATCACATACATTTCCTAAGGATTTTATAGCTTCTTCATTTTTATAAGTTAGAGGCTGTCCATTAAGATTACCACTTGTCATAACTATATATTCTAGTGAGTCATTAAATAGAAGATGATGCAATGGTGTATATGGTAGCATTATTCCTATGCATTTTTGATTTGGTGCGATATTTTCTGGGAGTATATCAGATAATCTTTTTTTCAGTAACACTATAGGTCGTTGTTTACCTGTTAGAATTTGTTCCTCTTCAGCACTTATATGAGCAATCTTTCTAGCTGCTTGTAGATTTTTAGCCATGATGGCGAAGGGTTTGTTAAGTCTTTTCTTTCTGACTCTAAGAGTGTTTATAATATTTTCATCAACTGCATCACAGCATAAGTGAAATCCTCCCAATCCTTTTATTCCAACTATTTTACCCTGTTTTATCATAGAAACAGCAGATTGTATTGGATCATCACTGCTTATTTCATTATTATTTGAATCTAAAAATGTGACACTTGGACCACAGTCCTTGCAACAATTGGGTTGAGTATGGAATCTTCTATTATTAGGATCATCATATTCTGTTTTGCAATCTGAACACATAGGAAACGCTGACATAGTGGTGCTTTTTCTATCATAAGGCAATTCTCTAATTATAGAATAACGAGGACCGCATTGAGTACAATTCGTAAAAGGATACCTATATCTGATTGATTTAGGATTAAGCACTTCCTTCATACATTCATCACAAGTAGCTATATCAGGAGATAAAAAGGTTATGGCTGAATTCATATTGGTACTAGGAAGTATCCTAAAATCCTTGTAGCCTTTAACTCTGTATGAAGTTATTCTTATTTTTTCAATATGTGCTATTGGAGGTGAATTATTAATAATTTCTTTTAAAAAGAGTTTTATATGATTTTTTTCTCCTTCTATAAAAATAACTACTGCTGATTCACAATTATTAACCCAACCTTTTAGATTGTTTTTAAGTGCTTTTTTGTAGACAAAAGGTCGAAATCCAACTCCTTGAACTATACCCATAATATGTATCTTATAACCTTGCAACTATTTTTCACCCTCTACTTTGTATATAATCGCTGTCAACGCTTCAATTTGTTTGTGCTCTACACATATTTTTATATTGTCTGAAATATAATCACCTATATTCATTTTTAGCTCTTCCAATAAAGTGTCTTCCGTTACATGACTATCATCATTAACCACAACGTTTAGTTTAGTTAATTTATTGATATTCTGTTGTTCACATAATTCTTTTAGATAATCTCCAATCTTCTTGAATAAAAATGTATCATGCATTAATACTCCCCCTCATTATTTTATCAATTTCTTTCTTGACATCATTACATATACTCTGAAATCTCGAAAGTAATATATCACTTAATTCATAACCATATTCAATTTTACCTATTTCTATTCCAATGAAATATCCTTCAACTTTCCTATCATATAATGTTAAACCTTTTAATATACTCATTTCATGCTGAGAGTACCCACCTCTATAATCATCATCTAGTTCACGGATAGGACAAATCGTTACATGACCAGGCTTATAATCTAGATAAGTAGCATCAATTATTATAATAAAATCCCCGTCTTCTATATAATCCATACTATAGTCCATATCAGTTTCACCTATGATGATATCTATGTCCTTACTAGTTAACCAATCTTGTAGTTCATCTACCACAGAAATACCAATTCCATCATCCATCATAATAGGATTGCCAATTGCGATTATTTTTACATTCATTATACTATCCTCATCTCCACTGCATTATATTGACCTCTTACATGTGTTGCACAAGATACACATGGATCAAAAGATCTTACAATTCTTCCAATCTCTACTGGATAATCTATATCTTCAATTTCAGTTCCTATCAGTGCATTTTCTATAGTGCCTCTTATTCCTTTCTCATCCCTTGGAGATAGATTCCAGCCAGATGGTGTTATAATTGTATATCTTTTAATTTTCTCATCTTCTATTAGAATCCAATGACCTAATGCACCTCTTGTTGTATCAATCAGCCCTTTTCCATTTGCTTTTTGTGGGATATCATATATTTTTTGTTGACTATCCTTCAATTTAATTCCTTCCAATAGTGATTCCATTATCTCTATAATCTTTTTAGCCTCTAATGCTCTTGCTATGGTTCTATCCATTAATGATATTCCCCTTCTATAATATCCCCCTAACCACATCCTTGCTAAAGGACCTACTTCCATAGGCAAACCTTTATATCTCGGAGCTTTTATAAAAGAATAGGCATCTGATTTCATACGATTGGGTTCTCCATTTTCATACCATGAATAATATATATTTTCTGTGATATTTTCTGGTCTGAATTCTTCCTCTCTTCCATTGATCCATACTTTTGGAAATACATAAGTTCTGTCTTTTTCTTTGTAAGTATCAAAACATCCATAAGTCATCAGATTTTTATACCCAATTCCTTGATGGAAACATTCTGGATAATAGTAACCAATAGTTTCTACATCTTCTATCATGATATCAACAACAAAATCTTTTATTTCTTGTAAAATAGATTTTACTTTCATATATTTTGATATATCCATATTACCAGTAGTTCCACCAACAAAAATACCATGATTATGGGGAGCTTTTCCACCTAATACTGCTAACATCTCATGGGCTAACCTACTATATCTCATAGAAGTCAGATAATGTCCAGCTATTTCATTATTCACTTTGACAGGTAATTTAAAATTATTATGAGATACAACATATACAGGGTTGATGTCCGGTCCTTTTACAAAGTCAGGAAATGTATATTGATATATGTGTCTTATATGATTCTGCAAAAATTCACATCCATGCATAAAATCTCTAATCATTTTATCATTATCATCTACGGTTATATCAAGTGCCTCTTCTAATGCAAGACTTGAAGCCATACTATGAGCAGTAGAACATATTCCGCATATCCTCTCAGTAAAATAAACCGCGTCTAAGGGCGACCTTCCCTGAAGCATCTTTTCGAATCCTCTAAATAACATACCACTACTCATCGCATTAATAATCTTGTTATTAGCTATTTCAACTTGAATTTCTAAAAACCCACTAATCCTTGTAACTGGATTAATGATTATTTTCTTATTCATTATTATTCTCACCTCATTTTTATCAATATCTTGATCTATATTTATTTCAATGTATTAATTACAACTCTTTAACTATATATATTCAATACATGTACAAGTTATTATACTTAACACAAAATCTTATAAATTTTTATTAAAAATGAAATAATCTGAGTAATTCTATATAGAAACTTAATTTCAACAACATTAATTTGTTCTTATATTTTTCGCCTTATATTGACAATTTTATTCATATGTTATATAATAAATTGTTATAATTATCCAATATTTAAAACAATTATTTAGCACTACATAGTTAGAAATAGGAGTTTTACCAATGAAAAAATTATTAGCAGTAATTTTAGTCTTGTCACTATTAAGTTTTGGTTCATATTCATTAGGAGCAAATAATAATATAAATACTGTAACCGTATTGATGTATCATCATATCTTACCCAAAAAGGATATTGTTGGTCCTTGGGAGAATAACAGTGCTGTTCTATCTTTAGAAGATTTCCATGAACAAATGAAATATTTATATGATAATGGATATACTATCTTAACTCTAAAAGAATTTAAAGATTATATTTATGAGGATAAACCTATTCCCAGTAACAGTGTACTAATTACATTTGATGATGGATATAAGAGTAATATTGAATATGCTTATACCATTTTGAAGAAGTACAATTTCAATGCTACAATATTTTTAATAACATCTAGAATTCAAGATTATCAAGAGAAATTTGACCCTAAGAAGTTACAATTTTGTTCTGCTATAGAATTAGAAATTTGTAGTGATGTATTTACATATGGAGACCACACATATAATTTACATAGAAAAGATGGTGAAACAAATTTACCATATATGAAATTCAAGTCATATGAAGATATTAAAGATGATATTACCATAAGTGAAACAATCTTATCAAAATATATTGACATAGATACTAAAGCATTAGCTTATCCATATGGAGCTTATACGAAAACTTCACAGAAAATATTAAAAGAAAAAGATTACAAACTTGCATTCCTTACTGCTAAAGGTAAGGTAACCAAAAAGACTAATCCATACTATATTAGAAGATATGGTATCTCTAACAATGAAAATTTCTATTCATTATTTTGAACTTATAATAAAAAACAAAAGTGTTAAATTTAAGTTTAATTATATTTATCAAACTTAAATTTAGCACTTTTTCTATTAAAATGAATTATATAAAAATTAATACCTAATGAATGGCTCCATTTTATCTGGAAACCCCTCTTGGGCACAACCTATACAAGGTGTATTAGCACCTATTGGCCAATTATCAGTATTATTCCACCGCCTAATAGGACAATCCGTCTTTGTGACTGGTCCTCTGCAACCTAAACGGAACATACACTCTTTATCTCCTAATTTCTTAGCGAATATCTTATTATCAAAGTAAGAGCGTCTTGGACACCTATCATGAATTGTAGTACCATAGAATATGATAGGTCTTCCTTGTTCATCTAGTTCAGGTTTGCCGAATAATATTAAATGTGCGATAGTACCAGTAATCCAATCTGGATTCCCTGGACAGCCAGGTAGTAGAATAATTTCTTCATCGAGAAATTCTTTTACACTTTTACACATTGCTACATTAGGACTTGCAGCTGATATTCCACCATATGAGGCACAGGTTCCTACAGCTAGTATGTATTTTGCCTTTTCACCAGCTTTTTTTACTGCATCCATTCCAGTTATATACTGTCCCTTATATCTTGCAATCACATTGTAAAGACCATTATCTTTTGTTGAAATTGCTCCTTCTACCACCAAAACAAACTCTGTTTCTATGGTTTTTTGAAATTGTTCATATGCAGCTTCTCCTTCAGCCGCCATTAAACTATTACTGTACATGAGATTAACCATATCTTTCAAAAAATATACGGCATCTGGATTATACGCATTAAGTAAAGATATGATATTACCTGAACATCCTGTAGTTTCCAGCCATATGAGATTAATTTTATTCAATTGTGATTTTTGTTCTGACACCATATCCATCAAAGTTCTTGCCATTCTGTTTTTAGTATCTATTATAGGACAATTGTTTACCCTTCTATTATTTTCCCCATGACCTCCAATTGAGTTAATATACTCTCACCACCATGACATTTATTAAACTCCTCTGTTATATCTTCTCCTGCAACTACACCAAAATGAGTTCCTCCACCCCAGCTTGGATTATAGGTTACATCATAGACTACACCATCTACTGCAATATAAGCAGGTCTACCTTTTTCTCCATTATATTTTTTTAATTCTTCTCTGGTAAATGTTCTGTCTAGGTTTTTTTCACTTGTCTCGTTAATTGCCATATTTTCTAGACATATATAACATTGTTCAAGTAACCTATCTAATACAAACAGCTCTTTTTCAATCTTACTTACGTAATACATTTTATTTTCAATAAAAGGAGTTCTAAAAAATGAAATCCTGTAATCACTTATTTTTATACTCTGTTTATAGATTTCATCATGCAACAATTTAAGATTAATAATAAACTACCTCTTATATATATAAGTTTATATATATATATTCAATACAATGACAAGTTAGTATTTTTACTTTAATTATTTAAGGATATATACAAAAGACTGATATAATTATATAGAAATCATATTTTGAAGTTATTAAATTCCTCATCAGTAAACCCATAATAATCTTTTCTAACCTCATCCGAATATGCCTCAAATTCTTCTCTTTGATCATCATCAAGTTTCTCAGAATATAGATTGACCATTAGGTCATGGGCTATATAGTCTTCACTCATATCAACAAAACCAGCATCTTTTGTCCAAGTAACTTGGCTATCTTCTCCTCTTGATATTATTCCAGATACAACTTGAATACCATCAATGATAACTATCATATATCTTTCACTTTTCTCAGAAAGATATCTTTCAATCCTTCTATGTGAAACGATGTCCTTATAAGAATTATTTTTACCGAAGTATATACCTTTTAAGGTGACACCTCTTTTTATAGCATCATCCAACATTGCTCTGATATCATTTATTTCTTCTTCCCATATGGAAACAGCTATTCGCTTATCGGCTTGTGAAATCAAAGTGTTGACAAAATCAATAATCTTGTCCCTTCCTTTGATAACTATCAATTTATTATCATTTTGCTGTTCATAGTATACTTTTTTTGTGTATTCGTCTACGTTATTCAAAATATCATCAAAGTTGTTTTTCAATTTACCGATTAATAACTTAGGTTCTAATGGATAATATTGTGTAGTGTTATTGTCTACTTGTTCGAATACAATCTGCTTATTTTTCAAGTTATCCAATACTTCATATATTCTTGACCTTGGAATACCAGAATTCTTACTTAGAACATAACCATTTACAGGATATTCTTCTAGGAGATTCAAATAAGCTTTTACTTCATATTCACTTAATCCTAATTTTTTCATATCCTCAATTATTGATATCTTTTTATCCATGTAATCCACCTCTATTTATCTTTTTGTGATATGTAATCAACATTTAATCTTAAAATCTATGTATATTATCTCATAACAATCCTAAAAAACAAAGGTGTCAGTTAAGTAAAAGGGTTAAAAATGCAACTAAAATCGAACCTATTACAGGTATTATTATGCCCCCCTTATACCAAGCATAGATTAAACAGAAACCTATTCCCAACAATGAAGCTTGTGGTAATTCTTCAATAGCTGAAAATACCCCAGGAATAATCAATGCCCCAAGTGCTGTATACGGTATATACTCTAAAAATTTCTTTAGATCAGGCTGTATTTCATTATCTGACATTATTATAAAAGGTAATAATCTAGGTATGTACGTTACTAGCATCATCCCGATAATTAAAATTATTATATTATTCATATTCTTTCACTTCCTGTTCTCTGAATAAACAGACTCCTAATAAAGACACCAGGACAATGGATATGACAATACTCCAACCTTGAGGAATTATTAGGATATATTTACAAACTGTATTTGTTACCCCTGATAAACATGCTAATATTAATGCTTTGTTGGATTTCTTTATCTCAGGAATCAATATTGCTACAAACATAGCATATAATGCAACTCCCATACTTGTCTTGACTATATCAGGCAAAGTACCTCCTGCTATATACCCGAGGGCAGTTCCTCCTACCCACGAAAGATATGCAATTAATTCCAGCGACAACATATACTCTTTAGTCAGTGTTCCCTTTTTAAAAGAACTCACCGAGAATGTTTCATCAGTTATACCAAATGCAATAAGAGGACTCCATTTCTTCATATCTTTTGTCAGCCTTGATGCTAAAGATGCACTCATAAGCATATGCCTCATATTCACTAACAGGGTAGTTAATATGATTTCTCCTATTCCAGCACCCACCATCAATAAGTTAATAGCAATAAACTGACTTGCTCCTGCAAACACAAGTGCAGAAAATAAAATTCCTTCTACCAATGTAACATTGCTAGTTTTCGCTAATATACCAAATGTAATAGCTATAGGGATAAAACCTATTACTAACGGTAAACCATCAATAAATCCATCACTAAAACTATATCTTGATCTATTATCTTTTCTCATGCATATCACCCACTCTTATAATATTAGTAACTACTAAAATAACTACTACACAATTGATTAGTAATTATTATAGTAGCTACTAAAAGTTTTGTCAAGAATAATTCCTTTTGACATAAAAAAATTAAGATTTAATGACTCTGTAGTGATGGAAAATAATATTTCTTGATATTTTATAGTAATTGAGATACTATATTATTAATATAATCAATAACCAAATTTCATTTGTAACTGAATCTATATCTTGAATTAAGATGAAGGAGTGGTAGTCAATGGATGTTCCTTTCTATATAGGCATAATCTTTATCATAGTTATATATACGATATTTTTAATAATGGTTTATCGAGAAATAAAATTAATACGCAATCTTGGAAAAGTATTAATAAATTTCAAGTGGACTTTTAATTCTAATATAATATATCTATTATTAATTATCGCTTACATCATTATTAATACAGTTTTACAATTGAGTTTTTACGCATTATTATTTATCGTACCATTTATTTTTTATATGGGTAAATTCGGAAGAAATCAAAAATTTTATGAGTTAGGAATAGAATCATATCACAAGATATGCAAATGGGATAAAATCGTATTATATGAATTAATACAATCCTTAGATAATGGAAATGTAGAAGGTATTATATTATATATAAAGCCTTATAATCCTAATAAAAATGAAGAAATAGCAACATTTTATTTTTCTGAAGATGAAACAGAAAAAGTTGTTGCTATTATGAAAGAACATAATATACTTGAGCATTTATCAAATACTAATGATTAATAACTCTTTTATTTTATTACATTTGGAAAGAGTGCCAATATCATTAAAACAAATTCTTACTGAAGCCATAATTTCTCCCTCTATTATGCCTGTACTATTTCTTTGTTGAATTATCACTTACAGTACTGTTTATCTCCCCTGCAATATCACATGTATTTGTAAGCATCTTTATCAAAAAATTCCTTGTCTGCATATTCAAGAGTCTATTATCAAATTTCATATTTTTACTATTTGAGATTTCTTCTATGATATCACGTAACTTTTCGTCTATCCGCTTATCTTGTAAAAAAGTTTCAATTGGTAATGAGATATCTGTTCTACCCAACAAATAATCTGTTGATACATGGTAGTAATCTGCTAAATATATAAGAGTATTAGTATCAAGATCATTTTTACCTTGTTCATAATATCCGTATGCACTAGTAGTTATGCTTAGCAAACTTGCTATGTCTTTTTGTATTAATCCATTTTTTTCTCTTAACTCTCTTAATCTTTTATCTATCACGCTATCACACCCTTCACACGAATTTTACAACTTATAGTTGTAAGTGTAAATAAATTATAATATTATATTGTTATTATTATTGACAAACAATACATTATTGTATAATATAATTAATATAGAATATTTTATTGGTTGATAGAGGTGTAAAAATGATTAGAATTAATCTAATACTAAAAAGAGGCGACAAATCGCAAAAAAGTGTTGCCGATTCATTAGGGATAACGACCAGTTATTATGGAATGATTGAACTTGGTGTTCGAAACCCCAGCTTAGATGTAGCTATGGATATTGCTAACTATTATAATACTTCTATAGAAAATCTATTTTTTGATAACATAGATTCAGTTAAGGCTAGACCCATACATAAATAGAACTATAAATTTCACATACTAATTAAACTTAATATAGATTATATATTTTATATAAATATTAGGGGGTTAAAATGTTATTTTTATATTTTGTAATTGGTTTCTTAGTAGGTTCTATGGGTAAGTTTATAATACTGGAATGTATTTCATACCATACTAAAAAAAGAATATGGAGAAAAATCAAAAAAAGTATGGAAATGGAAGATTTCTTTGAAATAAATCATAAACACTAATCAAGCCACTCCAATTATACTTACATATATTTAAAAAACACCTCAAAATAAAAATGAGGTGTTTTTTAGAGAATTAAAATATTATAGGTTGGATTAAGGCTGGTCAGTTCCAATCTTAAGTATTATGATACTAATATTTAATTCTTTTCAAATATTGTATATAAATCTTTGAAATTAATATCTTCAGATTTTATGTATTTATCATTTTCAGTTTCTATAATACCGTTTTCATCAATATGGAATCTAGTAGTTCCATTATTAGTCTGAAAAGTAATACTAAGATATGGAAACTGTATGGCTGTATCTGATTCAGTAAATTTTGCCTTATTAAATATCTCTTCTAACCCCGATACTTCTTCTTTCTTATCAATTAGAGCCATATGACTACTATAACCATAACCTATACAAACACTAGTTGAATTATGTATTTTTTCCAGTGATGAATTCTGTAATTTGAATAAGTATAAAACTAAAATAACTAATATCAAACATGCAATAAAGTACGGTACATTTTTCTTTTTCATCTTATCACCATTCACATAATATTTTTATCTATTGTCATATACCATTATATCACATCTAAATATTTTGGTTTAATATTATTATATAAATTTTTATTAATAACAAAAGGTAAGCTCATTTTGCTTACCTTTCATTTATGTATCAACTACTAATAATCAACTAATTATTATAAATACATTTATTAATTCAACTTAAAAATAAATATATCACTACCACCACTAGGAGCTATCTTACCTCCAAGAACATATCCTGAATCGCTTGTTTGATATACATAGGATGGATAATCAACATCAGATATATTATATGTTTGAATCCATTCAGTATTTCCGGAGGAATTTACTTTAATTAATACTATATCATAAAAATTTTTACTTGCAGCAGAATCATAATAACTAGCTGTTCCAGTAATAGCATAACCACCATCATTAGTCTGACTTACATAACTAGCATCTTGAAAACTATCATATCCATTAACATAAATATTTTTCTTCCAACTGGAATTGAAAGAAGAATCTAGTTTAGCTATTGACATCTTGCAAACATATTCACCATTTTCATATTCTGAATCTCTACCTGACATTATGAAACCTCCATCATTAGTAAGTTCCATATGTTCTACGATACCCTCCATAATATCATTATGTATTTTAGTCTGAACCAGATTACCAGTATTACTTATCTTCAATAATTTGGTTTGATCATTACTCAAATCCGTACTATGTGTTCTAACTATTATATTTCCAGTTGAAGGTTCTAACATAGTTTGTAGACCAAACTCATCTCTAGTAGTTGTTGTCAATGTAGTACCCCATTGTATATCTCCAGCTGAGTCTGTTTTTATTAATAATGGTTCATAATGTCCATCACCGTATGATTTTGAAGTACCAATTATAAAATATCCACCATCAGTAGTTTGGATAACGTCATTACCATTATCGGATTTATCTCCGCCAAAAAGTTTGATCCATTCAAAATTTCCAATAGAACTAAATTTAGCAAGAAAAACATCATCATTTATCTTTCCTGTTACAATATAACCGTTATCAGATGTTTGACTTAAACCATTTACAGCCCAACTATTGCCTTCACCATAGGCATATGACCATTCTATATTACCTGCTGAATCAATCTTAGTTAACCATATAAGATTGTTTCCAGTAGTTGCCCCCATCATAAATCCACCATCTGAAGTATTTTCAAAAAGCTTACTATTATTGTAATCATATCCTTGATAGTTTAATAGATACTGCCATTCTATACCAGAAGGCTGTACTGAAGTTGAATCATTAACTGCTTTATTGTCTATTAGATTAGAGATATCCTCTTTTTCATCTAATTTTACATCTGTTTTTGATAATTCCATATCAGTTGATTTATTAATAATATTGTCATTCATAAGTAAGTTATTTTTCTCTAATGATTTTGCAAAAGAACCATTTGTTCCTAATATTAAGCATATAATTAAAGAAAAAATAAGAGAAGTTGTAACTTTGTTTTTTCTAAACATACTAATCACCTTTCTCCTTTGCTAATTTCAGAATCTATTTGCTGCAATATACAGAAAACGGATTAATATATCATCCGCTATCTCTCCTCCTCATCAATTATTTATCCAACAAATAAAATCTTCTTAAACATTATATAATTAGTATTATTTTTTGTCAATTAAGTATCATCTTGGTATTTTTCAATTTATTTTGAATATATTACAATTATTTTCATATTTCTACAAATATAATTCAACAAGAAAATACAATGCACCTATTTACAATCCTCAATATATTTACTTGGTGAAAAATAAATACCGCCTATTCCAATGGTTATTGTAAAATTATAGGTTAAATGTATTTTTAGATATTTATAACTATCTTTATTATAGATATTGTTTTATTTTCATTTGATGATATACTAATCTTAATTATTTTTTTGGAAGTATAGAAAGGGTTGGTGCGTTATGAAAAAGATTGAAACAGTCACTACATATTTTAATGAATATAATATAGATAAATTAACCCGTTTCATAAACGATTTCAAACTAACTCCAAAAGCTTTCGGTAAACAGACCCCTAAGAACTATGGTGTTTGTGATTGGCGAATAATTACTGATATAGAACTTATATATAATATATCTGGAACAACATATGTGGAATTTTGTGATAGAGCCTATACTTTATCCGTAAATGACCTTATCATTAGTCCGTCCTTTACACCTCACAAGATTTATACCAAAGATGATCATACACCTGGCTATTTTCTAATCTTTGCTAACACACTTAATGAGATAATATTATATATACTTATGAATTTTTCTCTCAAGCCTGATTTTGAAGAAAGTTATAAGAGATATGAAGCTTTTTTTGAAGGAACAATTGCCGATAGACCTTTAGTATCTATTATTCTACCCAAAGATAACTATATTGAATTCCCTAAGAAAAAATATGATTCATTTAAGGAGCAATGGTTAGATATAGATTATAGAGCTAAACAGATTGCACACCAATTGAATAATCAAATATATCTAGGCGATGCAATGCCTGTGGCTTTTCCTGATATGGGACCTGAGTTTTTTAGTGCATTATGTGGTTGTGATTATTCATTCTCAGAAACAACAGCTTGGTCAGAACCATGCATCAAGGACTGGGAAAAAGATTACGATAAAGCACTATTAGATACATCCCATCCTCTACTGGAAAAAGCTCTAAAATTTACTGATAAGCTAATCGAAATTGGAAAAGATACATTTATTACAGGATTACCAGATTTTCATCCAGGGGGTGACCATTTATCGGCTTTACGTGACCCTGCTAACTTAGCAATGGATGTTATTGAAAACAAGCATTATATTAAGAAGAAGTCATCTGATTCACAGAGAGAATTTTATAAGATATATGATATGTTCTACAATAAAATCCATGCTGCTTCTAATCCTGCATCTACTTGGTTACCTCTAATATCCAAAGAAAAATACTATGCTCTGAGTAATGACTTTTCTTGTATGATAAGTACAACTGATTTTGAGGAACTGTTTCTAGATGGCTTAATTGACGAAACTTTATTTTATGATAAATCCATATATCATCTAGATGGACCTGGTGCGTTAAGGCATCTGGATACTATACTTTCAATGAAAAATCTGAACGCAGTACAATGGGTTCCAGGAGCTGGACATGACAATTTCAAAGATTGGATTGACGTATATAAGAAAATACAAAAAGCTGGAAAAGGCATAGATCTTCATTGTATAGATATCAGTGAAATAGATATGCTTATTGATAATCTTTCACCTGAAGGTGTTTTCTTAAGAAATATAAGTGGTATTGACTCACAAGAGACAGCTCAAAAACTTCTTAATAAATTATATACAAAATGGAAATAAAATAGTGGGGCTGTCTCATGAAACAGCCCCACTATTTTAATCCTCTATAAATTGTGGCATCTGTATAGTTGCTTTAAATAGATCACCATCAATATTTATCTGAAATCTCCCCGCTTGTAGTTCTGTCAAACTTTTTGCAATTGATAATCCAATCCCACTTCCTTCACTACTTCTAGAATTATCCCCTCGTATAAATCTTTCCATAAGCTCATCTACAGGTATATTTAATTCATAAGCAGAAATATTCTTAAAAGACATGTTAACGAATCCATCCAGCTCAAATATATCTATATAGACTCTAGAACCTTCACTTGTGTACTTAATAATATTATTCAAGAGATTTTCAATAACTCTCCAGAGCAACATTCCATCTGCTTTAACATATAGATTATCTTTTGAATGATTTACTTTGAAATTATAACCTCTCTCTTCTATTTTCTCATGTAATTCACCTAACCCTTGATTTATTAGAGATATAACATCAATCTTTTCAAAATTCACTTTTATATTTCCGCTAGATGCTTTCGATAATTCAAATAAATCATTGGTTAGTATTTTTAACCTTTGTGACTTTTTTTCTAAGATACCTATATATTTTTTGCTTTTATTTGTATCCTTCTCTATTTTTAGTAAATCCACATATGTAATAATAGATGTTAAAGGAGTCCTTATATCATGAGAAAGATTTGATATAAGTTCTGTTTTTAAACGTTCGCTTTTAATCTTGTTCTCAACTGCTTGATGCAATCCATTATTTATACTATTTATACTATTTGCCAGTTCTCCTAATTCACCCTGGGATGATATATCTATTCTACAATTATACTTACCATTTTCAACCTCATTGACTACTTTCTTAATATCATTATAATCCCTTAACTTTTTAAGAACTAGCCATACAGCAATGCAGATAGTTACTGGAAAAATATAGATTGTCAATAATAATATTATGGAATAACCAACAACAATTAGTATAGCCTTTTTCCCAATACTACCTTGATTATATATCTCTTCTATTAATATTTTTATTTTATTTATGAGAGTATATATTAATGTATGTTTAACAAAAGTTTTATTTTTAAAGTGCTTCACTACAGATAGTAACAATAATAAACCTACTATGCTCGTTATAAGGGTTTCTACAAATATTGCCTCAATAAAAAAGTAGTTGCTAAAATATATGCCCTTAGTAAGTTCTAACCATGCAAATATTAGTACAATGCAAAGTGAAATATTGATATCATTATAGATTCTGTCAAAAGCGTTAAGAAGCAGTTTTTTATCTCTATTGGATTTTCTGCCGCAGAATACTGCAAGGAAAATTAAAGTTATTAAAAGCACTGTCAAAAGAGCTATAATAATATATATTTTTTGAATAATTATTGATTTTTGATCTTTCCATTTTTCAATCCTAGGGTTCAAGAATTCATATGTAAAACCAAGATAAATAAATTTTTTAGTCCCTGAATTTTCAACACTTTTTCTAATCGTATAATCATAATTACTATTATTCGCTATTTCCATTGGATGTACTTCTGCACCTAATTTCTCATCATATAAAAAATAGGCTGGATAAGTTTTAAAGGATTCTTTTATAGATGATTTTGTTGATATGATATTCAAATAATTATACTTTAGACCTTTATATTGCATTTCTAGTTTATATCGTAGTTCTGGTCCATTTCCATTTAAAGCACTATAATTATCTTTGAAATATTTATCAAATAGTTTAATAATATTGGTTATGTCGTCTTCAAGCATCTGACTTTCATAATAACTATTTTCGTGTAGCATATTAATAACCTCGTTATTGTTACCATAAGTTTTCACAAGATTAATTGACATAGTAATAGAACTGGCTAAACATATGACAGCCAGGATAAATACTACTATTTTTATTAATAGTAATTTATTGAATTTTTTCCACTTTATATCCAATCCCCCACACCACCTTCAAATATTTTGGTTCTCTTGTATTTATTTCAATTTGCTCTCTTATCTTTCTTATATGTACAGCTACTGTATTTTCAGGATTATAAGCTGTTTCTCCCCAAACTTGCTCATATATCTGCTGAATCGAAAATACTCTACCTACATTTTTTACTAACAGTATTAATATCTTATACTGAATTGGTGTCAACTTAACTTCTTTTCCTTCTACAGTCACTTTCTTGTAATCATCGTCTATTATTAATCCACCTGTTTTTAATAAATTATTTTTAGTTTCCATACCTCCAAGGGTAGTATATCTCCTTAGCTGTGACTTAACTCTTGCCATAAGTTCTAATGGATTGAATGGCTTGGTTATATAATCATCAGCTCCCATTTGAAGCCCCATTATCTTATCAGTATCTTGAGTTTTAGCAGACAACATAATAACCGGTATATTTTTATTCTCTCTAACTTTCATTGTAGCTCTTAATCCATCCATCACAGGCATCATAATATCAATTAATATTAAATGAATTTCTACTTCTTTAACTATATTCAATACTTCTATTCCATTGTAGGCTTTAAAAACCTCATAACCTTCATTCTGTAAATATATATCTATTGCTTCTACTATTTCCTTATCATCGTCACATACTAATATATTCACGACGTATCTCCTCTACATGCTATATTTTTCTTCATCATATTATATCACACCTTTTCTTTGAACTACTAAAGATATCTTATCAAAAATGTTTTAAGAATTAGTTAATCAAATTCTTAAGAATTTCTTATTTTATGTCTTTTTGTTCATAAAAATATTATTAAAATGCATTTCATCCCAAAAATCAAAAAGCTGATATGTACACTTTAGTAACGTATACGTATCAGCTTTAAAATTATTATTATATATTTATACTATACTGTAATTCCTTTTTTATTAGAATGTATATCTGCTTTTTTCACAAGTAGTTGTATTAAGAGCAAAGTACATATTTCACCTAGAATAATAGAAATCCAAATTCCAATATTTCCAATCATTGAAGGAAGAGCTAACAAGAAAATAATTGTAAATACCATTCCTCTACTAGCTGATATAATATTAGCAGTCTTAGAATTCTCTGTGGATTGATAGTAAGTGATATTAACTATATTGATTGAAGCAATAATAAAGGAAAAACTATAAATTATTAAAGCGTCATAAGTCAATTTTATAAGTTCTGCATTACTATTAAAAACACCAATCACTTTTTGTCCAACCAATAACATAATTGAATAAATTACAATAGATGAAATCAAATTAGTCTTAAGACCCATCTTAAATACCTTATTCACTTTTTCTATGTTACCCTTACCATAATTATAACTTATCAATGGTTGAATCCCTTGTGAGATACCCATGAATAGTGCTAATAGAACAACACTTATATAACCAATGATACTAAAACCTGCAACTCCAATTTCTCCAAGCCTTCTGATTATGACTTGATTAAATGCAAATATACAAACTGCTGGTGATATTTGATTAAGAAATTCTGGTGTTCCTACCTTAAGAATTCGCTTAAGCTCATCTTTCTTTAACTTAGGTACATATAATCTAAGCTTACCTTTTTTTCTTATAAAATGTGTCATAAGCAGGAATACGCTGGATAATTGTCCTAATCCTGAAGCTACTGCCGCACCAGCTATTCCTAGACCAAACTTAAATATAAATAAATAGTCTAATATTATATTTGTTATAGCACCTGCTATAAGTGCAATCATTGCTAGATTAGGATTACCATCATTTCTAATAAAAACACTTAATGCCAGACTTGCTGCAAAACCCAGACCAAACATCATATAATAGCGAAGATAATCAGCAGTTCCTTTCACCAATTCATCACTAGCACCTAATAATCTAGCTATTTGTTCTGGAAAAATAACACTGATTATTGATACTATACCTGTTATAACTACTATAAGAAATAAGCTCTGCAAGAATATATTATTACCTTCCTTATGCTTATTTTCACCAAATTTTATTGACATAACAGCCGCTCCACCCATAGTTACCATCATACTAATTGCAATCATCAAGGTTGTAACTGGTAAAGCAACATTTATTGAAGCTAAAGCACTAGCTCCTACTCCTCTACCCACAAATATTCCATCAACAACAACATATAGGGCTGAAACCATCATACCTATTACTGATGGTATTGCATATTTTGTAAACTCTTTCCATAGTGACTTCATTTTCATCCCTCCTGTGAAAGATTATAAAGTCTATACCATGTATAGAGTCAATAGTTTTTATAATAAAATTTGTAATTCATATAAAAGATTATCATTCTCCCATTGTCTAAGGGTATTGAATAACTCAGCTTGCATAGAGATACCTTTGTAGTTGATATTTTTTTCTTTCATATATGACAATAATTTGTCTACAGCTTTTTCTTTTTCATGGTTATAATAAGCTATACATAAATATCTTCCTTCAGGTATCTCTTCAACATCTATATTTTTGCTATTGATATTATCATTATATAGTGTTGTATAGATATTTCTATAAACCATTTCTCCTTTACCTATCAATAAATTCAAGTCAACAAAATATCCAGTTTCTCCTTCTAATATCTTATCATTCTCTTCTAATATCTTATCTAATTTTCTGATTTTTATTTCGATATCACTTTTTTTGTCTTCTTGTTTTAGTTTTGTCTTTATGATAAATCTTTTATCTATATGTCTATAATATATTTTATTGGTTTCTTCAAACTCCATAACATATTTTATTTTGCTTTCAATATTCCCCATAGCGATTTTTATATTTTTTAATCTATTAATCTCTTTCTCCACTATATCTTGTTGTTTTTGGATAAATGACAGCAATGTAACAATATCCTTTTTTTGCAAAACATCGCTAAGCTCTTTTAGAGGTGCTCCTATATGTTTTGAATACTTGATCAAGTCAATATATATGAATTGATCTATTGTGTAATATCTATATTTACTCTCAGGGTCAACATATGCAGGTTTTAAAAGCCCCATTTTATCATACAACCTTAAAGCTTGAATAGATACATTATTTATCTTGGCTGTTTCTCCTATTGAAAAGTATTTATCCATGTATGCCTCCTGTCTATTATAATGATATTTTTGAAGGTAAAATCCCTTTATATCTTTTGAATTGTCTTGTAAAATAACTTAAATTTTCAAAACCAACTTCAAAAGCTGCTTCTGTTATTGTACAATCTGATGCTTTAAGTAATTCTTCAGCTTTGTTTATTCTTATCATATTAATATATTCTATTGGACTTAGTCCCGTATATGTTTTGAACAATCTACAAAAATGATATTTACTTACATTTATTACTTGTGCTAGATCTTCAATAGTAATCTTTTGAGTATAGTTCACATCAATATAACTTAATACCTTCTTAATTCTCTGTGTATTCTTCTTGGTAACCGTAGAAAGGGTTACATGAGTTAATAATTCATTTTCTATATGTAGAGATAGAAATAGTAATAAATAAGCTTTTGTAGCTAATTCATATCCTGCACTCTTACTATTATTTTTATCCATAATTTTTCCAACTATTCCAAGGAGTTCCTTACTAGGTGTACTTTCTCCATCAATTAGAGAATTTAGATTATACTCATTATAGCATAAGGGCTTAATATAATTTCCCTGGGAAACATCTGTACTGGGCAGCTCCAATAAACTTGTATTGAACACAATAGCAAAATAAGAACAACCACTTTGATTTTCTGTATATGCCCAGTGCAGTTCTCCAGAATTAATAACTAAAGCTTGACCTTGGTGTATCTCATAGTTGACATCGTTAATTCTAAAAATTGCATTTCCTCTATTTATGTATATGATTTCTAATTCATCATGCCAATGACATGGGAGTATCTGCTGATTACACTCTCCAAAATCCACTTTATAAATTGCAAATGGATATTTATCAGTACCATGTATTATATTCTCTTTCAGATTATGTTTCATCATATTAGACACCTCTATTTTAATATAATACAAAAATATAAAAACATCAATAAAAAAGCAATATTGTGTTATTTATCAGCAAAATGTTATTAGTATCCTTTTTAATATAGATATATAATTATCTTAATCCTAGAATCCATCATTAAAATGTTAATAGTAAGGAGCTTAGAAAATGATAATAACAAGTTATAAGAAGGTTAATGAATATCTTTTATTAAATACTGATTGTGGGAAAATTAGACTTATACCCTATTCAGATTCAATTGTCAGAATTACTTATAGTAGAGAAAAACATTTTTCCCAAAAAGATAGTATCATGATTATATCAGAAGAAGATACTTGGACAAACTGGTCATTAAAAGAATCTCATGACAAAATAACATTTATCACAAAAGCTTTACGAATTGATATTAATAAGCATACAGGTACATTCACCTATTATGACAGCTTAGGGAATTTACTAACAAAAGAACCTGCTCATGGTGGAAAAAGTTTGGAACCAATTGATGTTGTAAAAACTGTATTTGATGAAACAACACAAATAAAAGCTACACAAAGTGTTGATGGAATCAGATCCAATGCTACTGATTATAAAGAAATAATCGACCGTAAAGCTTATCATACTAAATTAGAATTCATTTGGGAAGATGGAGAAGCTATCTATGGCCTTGGTTCTCACGAAGAAGGAGTCATGAACCTGAGAGGTCACCACCAATATATGTATCAGCAGAATATGAAATCTGTTGTTCCTATGTTAGTTTCTACAAAAGGATATGGCATTCTAATTGACAGTTACTCATTAATGACATTCCATGATGATATATATGGTTCTTATATCTGGACAGATGTAGATGATGAAATGGATTATTACTTTATCTACGGTCCTGAATTCGATGAAATTATAAATAGTTATAGAAAATTAACTGGAAATACTCCTATGTTACCTCGTTGGGCATACGGTTATGTTCAATCCAAAGAGAGATATAAAACACAGGAAGAATTGATTTCAATAGTAAAAGAATACAGAAAACGTAAAATACCTCTCGATTTGATTATTCTTGATTGGCGTTCTTGGACTGATGGACTATGGGGGCAAAAGTCTTTCGACCCTGAGAGATTCCCTGCTCCTACTGAAATGATGAGTCAGCTTCATGATATGAATACAAAACTTATGGTCTCAATATGGCCTATTATGGCAACTGGATGTGAAAATCATTTAGAAATGTCTCGCAAGGGATTTTTACTGGGGAATCAAGCCAACTATAATGCCTTTGATGAAAAAGCACGTAAACTTTATTGGAATCAAGCTAATGACGGTATATTTTCACATGGGGTAGATGCTTGGTGGTGCGATTGTACTGAACCTTTTGAAGCTGACTGGAAAGGTGAACTAAAACCTGAACCAGAAGAGAGAATGAAAATAAATACCCAGGAAGCCAAAAAATATCTTGACCCAGAATACATAAATGCTTATTCCTTATTACACTGTAAAGGTATATATGAAGGACAAAGAAACACAACTGACCGTAAGAGGGTTGTCAATTTGACGCGTTCTGCTTACGCAGGACAACATAGATATGCTTCTATAACATGGTCAGGAGACATAGCTGCAAGTTGGGATACATTAAGAAAACAGATTCCAGCAGGTCTTAATTTCTGTGTAACCGGTGAACCATATTGGACACTTGACATAGGCGCTTTCTTTGTTGGAGGAAAGAGCAAATGGTGTCGATGGTGTGATGATAAGAATATTCCAGCGCCTTGGTTTCTTGCCGGAGAATATGATGATGGATATAACAATCTTGGATACCGTGAATTATATGTACGATGGTTTCAATATGGAGCATTTTTACCAATGTTCCGCTCACATGGGACAGATACACCTAGAGAAATATGGCAATTTGGAGAACCTGGTTCCATATTTTATGATACTCTAGTAAAATTTGATAATCTTAGATACAGACTTATGCCTTACATATATTCATTAGCTGGAAAGGTTACATTTGAGAACTACACACTAATGAGGTCATTAGCTTTTGATTTTAGAGATGATAATAATGTGTATAACATAGCTGACCAATTTATGTTCGGTCCATCTTTTATGATTAATCCTATAACCAAGCCTATGTATTATGGAAAAAATTCTAAGAAACTGTCAGGTATAGAAAAATCTCGTGAGGTCTACCTTCCAAAAGGTTATGATTGGTATGATTTTTGGACAGGAAAACAATATCAAGGCGGACAGATTATAGAATCCAAGGCAACATTAGATATTATGCCAATCTATATACGTGCTGGCTCTATTATACCTATGGGACCTGCTGTTCAGTATACAGATGAGCAATTAGATGCTCCAATAGAATTAAGGATATATACTGGTTCTGACTCTTCTTTTACTATTTATGAAGATGAGGGAGATAATTACAACTACGAGAACGGTGCTTATTCACTCATTAATATAAAATGGTTAGATGATAGTAGAACATTAATAATTGGTAAACGTGAAGGCTCATATAAGGGAATGTTATCATACAGACAATTTAAAATAGTAATTGTATCAAAAGGTCATGGAACAGGTATTGATAAACGAATAAATACAGACAAAATTATGGATTATAATGGTAATGAAATACAAATGATTTTCTAAATAAACAGGGCTGTCGGATAATACCTTTTGGAAATGGCATAATTATCCGATAGCCCCTTACTTGATTCCTAATCCTTCTGAACAATC